>JAEEGO010000127.1 GCA_016280355.1 Lachnospiraceae bacterium
CAGGGACAGAGATGCGGACAATCCGTCAAAGCTGTCGACATATTCTGACGGATGCAAGGTACTGATGACCATCTTCAGGCTGCTGCGCGACGAGAAGCCCGTGGCTTTCTTCGGTACACTGGGACTCGTATCCATCCTTGTTGGTCTTGGATTTTTCATACCGATAGTCGTAGAGTTCGCCAATACGGGAGAAGTGCCGAAGTATCCCACACTCATAGTGCTCACAGCGTTTTGGGTTATCGGAATAGTGAGTATCTTCTCGGGTATGATACTGTCTACAGTCAATACAAGAGCAAAGCAGGAGTTTGAACGCTTCCTCAATCTGCTCCATCTCTTTGACAATAAAGAATCCTTCGAAGGCTACTCTGTAAAGCCTTCGTCCTCCTCACGTCATGACTGGAAAGGATGGAATGAGTAAACGTATCCTCCTTACCGTTGCCTATGACGGGACAGATTATCACGGGTTTGCAAGACAGGCGGATGAGCCGGATACCATAGAAGCACATATAGACAGAGCGATATATGAGCTCACCGGGGAGAAGACCGAGGTCATAGGTGCATCAAGAACTGACTCCGGCGTGCATGCTTTGGGGAATGCTGTTGTGTTTGATACGGACTGCACTATACCTGAAGGGAACTTTCCGGATGCTCTGAATACAAAGCTTCCGACTGATATCAGGATAAGGCAGGCCCGTATAGTACCGGACGGATTTCATCCAAGACACACCGATACGATAAAGACATATCGTTATGAGATAGATAATGAGCATATCGCTGATCCGCTTAGAGCAAGATATGCCATGCTGGTAGGATATGACCTCGATATTGCAAGGATGAACGAGGCAGGACAGCATCTTATAGGAGAGCATGATTTCAAAAGCTTCTGTTCCATACACACCCAGGCGGCTACGACAGTACGGGAGGTAACGGACATATCCGTTACAGAAGATGAAGCATATCCCGACCGGATATACATTACAGTAAAAGGCCACGGCTTTTTGTACAATATGGTACGTATAATAGCAGGGACATTGATAGATGCAGGCCGTGGAAGGCTTGCGCCGGAGGATATCCCTGATATATTATATGCGGAGGACAGGACGAAGAATCCGAGCCCTACGGCTGAGGCCAAAGGGCTGACACTGATGGACATACATTTCACGGAATTGGAGGAGAGATAGATGTCAGTGATAGATAAGGCAATAAAGGTAAAGGGCAGCGGAGCATACCTTCTCAACGGAAGCGAGATAAGCGATACTGCAGGGGTATCCAAAGAGGAGGCACTGCAGGGCACCATAGCCTATGGCATCCTGAAGAGCCATAATAAATCCGATAACATGGATGATCTGAACATAAGGTTTGACTGTCTCACATCCCATGACATCACCTATGTAGGCATCATACAGACCCTTAGAGCATCGGGCATAGAGAAGTTCCCTGTGCCGTATGTACTGACAAACTGTCACAACTCTCTCTGCGCTGTGGGAGGTACGATAAATGAGGATGACCATGTTTTTGGACTGTCGGCTGCAAAGAGATACGGCGGGATATATGTGCCGCCTCATCAGGCAGTCATCCATCAGTATGCCAGAGAGATGCTGGCAGGCTGCGGCAGGATGATTCTCGGCTCTGATTCACATACAAGATATGGAGCTCTCGGCACCATGGCCATGGGCGAGGGCGGAGGAGAGCTCGTGAAGCAGCTTCTCTCCCAGACATACGATATCAGGCGCCCTGAGGTCGTAGCGATCTATCTTAAAGGAGAGCCCATAAAGGGAGTGGGGCCGCAGGATGTGGCGCTTGCCCTTATCGGAAAGCTCTTTGACGCAGGTACGGTGAAGAATAAGGTAATGGAGTTCGTGGGACCCGGAGTGGCAGGACTTTCCGTAGACTTCAGGATAGGTGTGGATGTCATGACTACCGAGACGACCTGTCTCTCGTCGGTATGGGTCACTGATGAAAAGACGGAAGAGTGGCTTGATATACACGGCAGGAAGGATGCATATAAGAGGCTCGCTCCGGCTGATACAGCATACTATGATGAGATAGTTGAGGTGGATCTGGGTGAGATCAGGCCTATGATAGCAATGCCGTTCCATCCTTCAAACGCTTACGCAATAGATGAAGTGAACGCAAATCTTAGCGATATCCTGCATGATGTCGAGGAGAGAGCAAAGGTATCCTTCGGAGACAGGGTAAAGGTAGATCTGACAAAGAAGGTTCACGGCGGAAAACTGCTGGTGGATCAGGGCATAATCGCAGGCTGTGCAGGAGGCGGTTTCGAAAATCTCTGCGCTGCTGCCGATATCCTTGACGGAGCGGATATAGGATCCGATGAGTTCACCATGAGTGTATACCCGGCATCCATGCCTGTATATGCAGAGCTGATAAAGAACGGTGCGATGACCAGATTTGTAGATGCGGGCGTGGTAGTCAAGACCTGCTTCTGCGGTCCCTGCTTCGGTGCGGGCGACACTCCGGCAAACAACGCATTCTCCATCAGGCACTCGACCAGGAACTTCCCGAACAGAGAAGGCTCCAAGGTACAGAACGGACAGATATCATCGGTGGCATTAATGGACGCGAGATCCATCGCGGCTACCGCAGCAAATAAAGGATATCTTACCGGAGCAGATAAGATAGATACAAAGATCGGCGAATACAAATATTTCTTTGATAAGGCGATCTATGAAAAGAGGGTATTTGACTCTAAGGGAGAGGCAGATAAGACCCAGGAGGTCGTGCTCGGACCCAATATCAAGGACTGGCCGTCAATGGTGCCGCTCACCGAAAACCTGCTGCTCAGAGTAGTATCCGAGATACATGATCCTGTCACAACGACGGATGAACTGATACCCTCCGGAGAGACATCATCCTACAGATCCAATCCTCTGGGACTGGCAGAGTTTACCCTTTCAAGGAAAGATCCTGAATATGTGGGAAGGGCAAAAGCCGTAAGGGCATACGAAGAGGCGAGAGAAGAGGGGAGCACAGCTTTAGATAAGCTGATGGATGCGTCCGCTGATCTTAAGAAGGCATGGGCTCAGATAGGAGCACAGTATAAAGATGCCACATGGGACAATACAGGCATAGGCTCAACGATATTTGCCGTAAAGCCGGGTGACGGCTCCGCGAGGGAGCAGGCGGCTTCCTGCCAGAAGGTACTCGGAGGCTGGGCAAATATTGCGAACGAATATGCAACCAAGAGATACAGATCGAATCTTATCAACTGGGGAATGATACCCTTTATCATTCCTGCAGGAGAGCTTCCGTTTGCAAATCTGGACTACATCTTCCTGCCGGATATCAGAAAAGCAATAGAGGACAAGACTTCTGATATCAAAGCTTATGCGGTGACGGATGGCGGACTCAGAGAGTTCGGACTTACAATAGGAGATCTCACGGATCACGAGCGTGAGATCATACTCGATGGCTGTCTGATAAACTTCAACAGAAAAAACAGATAATGAGCATAGCTGCGGCGATGATAGTAAAGCGCGGAGAGTGCGGGGATCTGAAAAGATGCCTGAGCTCCGTGCAGGATATCGTCTCGGAGATAGTGGCTGTGGTGGATCCCACGCCGGTGGAAGGGGATACGACGGATGAGATATTATCTTCCTTCGGTGCGAAGGAGATACTGTTTCCCTGGCCGGGAGACTACAGCGTGGCAAGAAATGAGAGCCTGAAGCATGTCACGGCTGACTGGGTCCTTGTAATAGATACCGACGAATATATTCAAAGCGCCGGAATAGATGAAGCTTCAATGCGGGCAGATGCATACAGGCTTATACGTAAGAATGAATATGTCCTGGAAGACAATGCCATGCTCGACACCGAGAGGATCACCAGAGTATTCAGGAACGGTATGTTCCGGTACGAGGGCAGGGTACATGAGCAGGTGGTCCGCTGTGACGGAGGTGCCGTAAGGACCGAGGATATAGACATCACACTAGGACATACAGGATATGTGGACCGCGAGCGCATGCATGAGAAGTCTGTCACATACAGGTCCATGCTTGAGCAGATGATAGCAGCGGACGGAGACGACCCCTATGTGTATTTCCAGATAGGACGTACATACTATGTGGAGAAGGACTATGAGCAGGCTGCAAAGGCCTTTGAGAAAGCCATTGACTCCGGAGCCGATACAAAGGACGAGTATGTGGAGTCCCTCATAGAGACCTATGGATACACCCTGCTGGAGCTTGGAAGAAATACTGACGCCATGGGCATAACGGGATTTGAAGAGTATGCGGACAGCGCAGACTATCATTTCCTATGCGGACTGATATATATGAACAATGCGTCTTTTGAAATAGCGATCGAGGAGTTTGAGAGGGCGCTATCCTGCAGCAGAGTTGCTGTGGCGGGTACGGATTCATATGCTGCACTCTACAATATCGGAGTGATATATGAGGTGCTCGGAGATAAAAGCAGGGCGCAGGAATACTACAGAAAGGCAGGCGGATATGCACCGGCTATAGAAGGTCTGGAGCGGATATCGAAACCTGTTTGAAAAATCGGAAGTTGTGATACAATATACGGCATGAGTAAGATTAGGGTCGCAGGAAAAAACCGAAATACAGGATCTGATACGACACCCGTTTCCAAACGGGTGATGAAGGACGTGGTCGCAGTCTATGTTTTCTTTATGTTTGCGATCTATCCCCTTTATTATGAGGATAAATACTATAATATGGGAGATGCCAAGTGGCATTTCTTCAAGTGGGTCACACTTGCAGGCGTGATCATTATGTTTGCCGTATTCGCATGGTATCAGCTCTATTTGGGCAAGGCAGGCAAGCTCAGGCAGTACTGGGATTTCGGAAAGATATCGATAGAGG
Organism: Lachnospiraceae bacterium; assembly: GCA_016280355.1. Taxonomy (GTDB): domain Bacteria; phylum Bacillota; class Clostridia; order Lachnospirales; family Lachnospiraceae; genus NK4A144. Next base: position 4,845 of record JAEEGO010000127.1, read on the forward strand.
ACAAGTTCGTATTGGCCTATGCATTTATTGTGATGACGTCATTCCTGCTCTCTCCCTTTAAGGAGTATGTTCTTTTCGGATATGACGGATGGTACATGGGTCTTGTGTCGCAGCTGGCATTTGTCATCTTGTACTATTTTGTTTCCAGATTCTGGCGATGGGATGAGATAGTGCTGGGTATTTATCTCGTGGTATCTGCGGCTGTCTTTCTTATCTGTGTATGCAACAGATTTATGATAGATCCGCTTGAGATGTACGTGGGATTGTCAGAGCAGTACATCATAAACTTCATCTCCACCCTCGGACAGGCCACATGGTTTTCAAGCTATATGGTGCTGCTCTTCCCCATAGGATTGTTTGCGTACTGGCAGTATGACAGACCTTTGATACATCTCATCTCCGGTCTGTATGTGCTTCTCGGAACGGTGACCATGATCGCACAGAATTCGGATTCGGCCATCATGGCTTACGGAGCGGTATACCTTGCACTGCTGTCATTTTCTTTCAGGGACAATATCAGGATGCAGAGATTTCTGGAATGTCTGGTGCTGCTGTTTGCAGGCTGGAAGATAATGGGGATCCTGCAGACGGTATATGCAGACAAAGCCGTAGTGCTGTCCGGCACCATGCGGACTCTCTCAATGGGAAGCATAAGCTGGGTCGGACTCATTGTATCGGTGATACTGCTCATCGTATATATTCAGATAGCAAAAAAGCCGGGATTTGACGTGGGAAGACTGAAGCCGGCAAGGACTGTTGTTTTTTCTGTCATAGGTGTAATGATCCTTGCGGTATTTGTTTATATTGTATTGAACACGACCGGAGCGCTGTCAGGTACTCCGCTGGCATCAGACAACAACTATCTGTATTTCGATGAATTCTGGGGAAATAACAGAGGCTCGTCCTGGATGGTAGCTGCAGGTACGTTTATGAAGAGCGATATCATACGAAAGCTTTTCGGGGCCGGTCCGGACGGATTTTACAATCAGGTTTATAAATACTATTCGGATACTCTTGTGGCAAAATGGGGACAGAATACAGTGCTTACCTGTGCACACAATGAATGGCTGAATTCACTGATAACCGTTGGCATTTTCGGCTTCATCGCCTATGTGGGGATATTCGTGGCAGCTATTATAAGGTTTGCGAAACATGCGGATGAGACACCGGAAACCATAGCACCGGTGCTCTGCATTCTCGGATACATGGCGCATAATTTCTTCTGCTACCAGCAGATCATATGTACACCGATCATTTTCATCATAATCGGGGCGGGAGAGGCTATGTGCAGATACGGCAGAAGGGAGATATGGGAACCGGATGGGGACATATGATCATCTTATCGTAGGAGCAGGGCTCTACGGAGCAGTAACGGCTCGCAGGCTGAAGGAAGCCGGGAAAAAGGTACTTGTTATTGACAGACGGTCCGCAGTGGGCGGTAACGTCTATACCGAGAATATAGAAGGAATAAATGTACACAAATACGGTGCGCATATCTTTCATACCAATGATAAAGAGGTATGGGAGTATGTGAACCGTTTTTCGGTATTTAATCGTTTCACCAATTCTCCGGTTGCAAATTACAAGGGAGAACTCTATTCACTCCCTTTTAATATGTATACGTTCAACCGTATGTGGGGTGTGGCCACTCCCGAGGAAGCAAAGGCGAAGATAGAGGAGCAGCGCAGGGAGATCGATCACGAACCTCGTAATCTTGAGGAACAGGCAATCTCACTCGTAGGACGTGATATTTACGAGAAGCTCATCAAAGGATATACGGAGAAGCAGTGGGGAAGAGACTGCAAGGAACTGCCTTCGTTCATCATCCGCAGACTGCCTGTCCGTTTCACCTACGACAATAATTACTTCAATGCTTTGTATCAGGGCATACCCATAGGCGGATACACAAAGATGGTGGAGAACATGCTCGAGGGCATAGATGTAGAGCTTGGTGTGGATTATCTCGAGCATCGCTCGGAGTATGAGGCAAAAGCAGACAAGGTCATTTATACCGGAGCTATCGATGCGTATTTTGAATACAGTCTCGGAAATCTGGAATACAGATCCGTAAGATTTGAGAATGAACTGCTTGATATCCCGAACTATCAGGGAAATGCAGCAGTGAACTACACCGACAGGGAAACACCCTGGACCCGTATCATAGAGCATAAATGGTTTGAGTTTGGCAAAGACGAAAACGGAAATGATATACCCAAGACCGTGATATCAAAGGAGTACAGCTCTGAATGGCATATCGGAGATGAGCCGTATTACCCTGTAAATGACGATAAAAACGCGGAACTTTACAAAAAATATCGAGCCCTTGCCGAAAATGAGAAGAATGTCATGTTCGGCGGAAGGCTCGGTGAATACAAATACTATGATATGGATCAGGTGATAGCGAGCGCGCTCAGATCACATATATGAGCTGAACATCATGCCGGAATACAGGCTTGTGATATAAGGATTTGCAAAGTTGTGTCCCGGATTTTTATACTCAACCACTACCCTGTCCGTATAGTTCATCGGATTAAGTGATATTTTCTTTGCTTCAAGGAGCATCTCATTCGTGAAGTCTGTTATGGGCTTGAGTGTCTCCTCGTGATCACGCTCGATAGCGGCAGCTCTCAGATACTTCTCGTCGATCGATATAGTACCGTCATCATTGAAGGACAGGCCTATCGCATCCAGCTCGTTCCTGTAAACCTTCTGTATACCGCTCATTTCATTCCTGAACTTATTGGAGTGACCGTACCGCTCCGTAGCTTCCATTGCGTTTGTGATAAATCTGTTATAACCGTCTACGAGACTGTTTACATTGCTGATCAGAGATTCCACATCGGGCTTCAGGCCGATATTTGTCGTCTCGCCGTCTTCTCCGGTTCCCTTAAGGGTTATCTCAAAGGCTTTGTCTATCGTAAATGAATTTGAATATGCATTGTGTGAACCGCCGTTCAGAGTGAACTCTGCATTGGCAGGGGCTGAAGTCACTTCACCGAGACCGAAATACTCGACTGCTCCGGCCCTCTTACTTGTGTTGTCGTCGGAAACGGTGAATATGGATTCCTTACCGCCGGGCTTACCTGTGGCAACGCTCTCAAACTTCAGAGCGGATCTGCCCTGTCCGTCAGACTCTACGGAAGCGGTAACACCGATATTGCTTCGGTTGATGAGACGGGCAAGCTTGTCTTCCATCTCTTTGTTAGTATCTCCGGGCTCCACATTAAACTGGAACTCGTAATCGGTATCCCCGATATGCACATCGAATGAATATGTATCAGGATCCAGAGTCATCACACCGTCATCCAGGAAGGATCCCATGTTGACCTGCGTAGAAGCAAGGCGCTGAACACCGAGCTCAAATGAAGGAAGCTCCTCACCGTCAACGGTGTCGTCATCTGCGATATATTTTGCGGTAGCTATATCTTCATTTGTCGAAAAAGCGGTTTTTTTATCCAGAAGGTTCAGAGTCCTGTCATTGGAGAGAGAAGCTATGACATTGCTGAGATCCCTTGCGTTCTCTTTCATGCTGACAGCATACTCGACCACATCCTCTCCGGATACAGGCAGAAACAGAGGGGATTCCTTCGTCTGGCGAAGCATGGAAACATAAACGTTCCTGAGCTCGTCTTTCTTATGATTGTCATAACGTGTAGACTTCGGCGCGTACGTCGTCAGAAAATTGTTATAGACATTCTGTAATGCAAATGATGCCATGCAACGTCCCCTCCTTTCTTCCGTGATAGTCCGGTGAACGCCGGTCTTTGTGACCTTTAAAGACAAAAACCGTATAATAATCCATTTATACGTTTATAGAATAGCATGAAATGTCAAGAGATGCAAGGCTTTTTCAAAGAAAACTTTCAAATAAATATAGGATGTGATACTATTATCTCGTTGTCTAATAATACCATGAAATATCAAAAGGAGCATGCTCAGTAATGAAAACGTTGAGTAACACCGAGCTTTCGTACTTCTGCGGCCAGATGTCAATGATCATAAGGGCCGGAATATCCTCGATAGAGGGCCTCTATATGATGGCGGATGATTCCGAGGCCACACCGGATGAAAAGAAGCTCTACAAAGATATACAGGTCAAGCTTGAAGAGGGAGGATATCTGTACAGCGCACTCGACAGCGTGGGCGTATTCCCTTCATATATGGTCAATATGACGAGGATAGGAGAAGAGACAGGTACGCTCGATAACGTGATGGATGCCCTTCGCAGACATTATGCAAGAGAAGAAGAGATACGCCAGTCGATCAGGCAGGCGGTGACATATCCTATAGTAATGGCAGGCATGATCCTTGTGGTCATCCTCGTACTGCTGCTGCAGGTAATGCCGGTGTTCCGTCAGGTCTTCAGGCAGCTCGGTTCGGAGATGACGGGCTTTGCCGGAGCGCTGTTCAATGCCGGAGATATCATCAGGAGATATTCCATAGTGTTTGTTGTGGCCCTTGTGGCGATACTGCTTATCGCAGTGATATGCGTGCGTACAGAGGGAGGAAGGAAGGCGGGTATCGCTTTTCTTTCAAAGTTCCGTTTCTTCAAGAAACTGAGGAACGATATATCCACCAGCCGTTTTGCAGACGGACTGGCACTTGCGCTCAGATCGGGCTTCTCTCCGGATTTCGGTATAGAAATGGTGGCAGAGATCATAGAGGACAAGGTATTCTCTGCAAAGATCGAAACCTGCAAACAAAAGCTTACGGACGGCTCTCCGTTTGATGAGGCACTGAAGGAATCACAGATCCTGTCGGGAGTTCCGGCCAGGATGATGACCATAGGTAATCGTACCGGATCTGCCGACACCGTCATGGAGCAGATATCGGACCTCAGTCAGAAGAGGATAGATACAAGCATAAGCAATGCGCTCGGCACTATTGAGCCCGTGCTCATTGTTCTTCTTTCGCTCATAATAGGAGCGATCCTTATGTCGGTAATGTTCCCGCTTCTTGGTATAGTATCGTCCATATGAGAAACAGGAAAAAGGGCAACAAAAAGACAGTACTTACATTGATCGGCTTCGCGGTGATCATGCTCGTGTTCCTGTTTTCCGTGCATTTTGCATCCAGCGGAAATACAGACAGACAGAGACAGAGTCTCGAGAAGGCGATACAGAGAGATGTCACATACTGTTATGCGACTACCGGCAGATATCCGAAGACTCTGGACTATATAGAGCTGGTCTATGGTCTCACATACGACAAAGAGCTGTTTGAAGTGGATTATGAGATAGTGGGGAGTAAGATACCCCCCAAAGTTACGATCACACAGATAGAGGGGACAAAATGAAGGGAGAGAGCAGGAATAAGATAAGTGACATCTTTCCGATACTGCTTTTTCTGGTGTTCACCCTGTCCGCACTGGGCATAGTGCTCGCTTCGGTGCAGATCTATCAGCGCATCTTAAAACAATCGGAAGACAACTACAATACCGAGACGGCAGTGGCATATATGACCGAGAAATTCAGAAACCACGACGAAAAGGGAAGGATAACGGTCGAGCCTTTCATGGGACACGATGCTGTGCTTATAAGAGAAAACATTAAGGAAGTTCCTTATGTCACATATATATATGCGTATGACGGATATATGAGAGAGCTCTTTATTGAGGAAGCCGAGCTCGACAAGTGCGTGGAAGACAGCGGCAACAGGATACTGGAGATGCAGGATTTTAAAGCGGAGAAAATATCGGACAGGCTGGTGCATCTGAAGTTTACCGATCCTAACGGTGGCTCGACTGAAGCCTATCTGTCTTTGCAGAGCAGCGGAGGTGAGGGCTGATGAAGGCGAGACGCAGACTTTCATCCGGAGACCTGCTCCTTCTGGAACTCGTATTTGCGATAATCTTTTTCTGCCTTGCCATGGCAGCAACGATGTCCGTATTCGGCAAAGCCTATGAAATGTCGGATATGGCAAAAGGTCAGGATCTTGCCGTAGTAGAGACAAATGCGGTGGCTGAGATCATCAGAGCCTCAAAGAGCAGCGATGAGGCGGATAAGCTTCTTAAAGCAAGCGGACTGGAAAGTGTGGGAACAGGAGAGTACTCGAAGACATACGGGGACGGAAAGTATGTCATGAACATCCTGACATCTGAAAAAGACGGTATGTACACTGCCCGGATGCATTGCGCAAAACAGGGAGCCGGTGTGGATGAGCCCGGAGTATATGATATATCGATAGATCATTACATGAGAGGGGAGGCCGGCGATGGGAGATAATTCACCCAGAAGTATAGGACTGCCTATGCTGATAGTCGTTTTTGTGAGCATCTGCCTCTTCTCTTTCAGCGGGATAGCATTCTCGACAGCCAGAAACAGCTATGAGCAGAGCACAAGTGTGACGGAGCGTACAAAGAATTATTACGGAGCCTGCAATCAGGCAGAGGCAGAGATAGCGACACTGCAGGGTGCACCGGACGCGGAGATTACGTACTCATATCCGTTCGGTACCGCCATGGAGGAACTGCAGGTCACGGTAAGCAGCAATGCGGCCGGAGATGACTATGTGATAACCGGATGGGTGGTCTCGGATACAGCAAGCTGGGAAGCACCGACCGGAGGAGGCGACGGACTCGGCCCGGCAATGCCGCAGGGCGATTCCGGCGGAGGAAGCGGCGGACCTCAGGGACCGCAGGGACCTACGGAATAGAGATATAAGTTAGCAGAAACAAAGATATAACAGCAGGAGGAGAACAATGATACAGGAGATACTTAAGGAAGCGGTCGATCAGAAGGTTTCGGATATTTTCCTTGTTCCGGGACGTCCGGTTTCCTTTTACAAGAACGGCGTCATAACGAAAGAGGGATATATAAAGCTGACACCGGATGAGGTAGAAGAGGATGTCAAGGAGATATACGCTCTGGCACACAGAGATCTGAACAGACTTACTGACGGAGGAGACGATGACTTCTCGCTGTCGGTCGCAGGTCTGTCGAGATTCAGAGTAAGTGCATATAAACAGAGAGGTACTGCATCGGCTGTACTCAGGGTCATCTCCTTTGCACTTCCGGATCCGAAGGAATTCAGCATACCTGAAAATATAGTAAAGCTCGGCAATCAGCCTAACGGAATGGTGCTGGTCACGGGACCTGCCGGATCCGGTAAATCATCTACTCTTGCCTGCATCATCGATCATATAAACAAGACAAAGGAATCTCACGTCATAACGCTGGAGGATCCCATAGAGTACCTTCACAGGCACGATCAGAGTATCGTAAGCCAGAGAGAAGTGGGCGTGGATACCGTAAGCTATGTTGCAGGACTCAGAGCCGCACTTCGTCAGTGCCCTCACGTCATACTCCTCGGAGAGATGCGTGACTTCGAGACGATATCCGTAGCAATGACGGCTGCCGAGACCGGACATCTGCTCCTTTCGACTCTGCACACCATGGGTGCATCAAATACTATCAACCGTATCATCGACGTGTTCCCTGCCAACCAGCAGAGACAGATCACGGTACAGCTTTCATCTGTGCTGCATGCGGTGGTTTCTCAGCAGCTTTTGCCTACAGTCAAGGGCGGAGTGGTACCTGCTTTTGAGATCATGACCATGACGCCGGCTATCAGAAACATGATCCGTGACGGCAAGGTGCACCAGATCGACGGTGTCATTTATTCAAGTCCTGACGAGAGCATGGTTTCCATGGATGAGAGCATCAGCAAGCTCCTGAATGACGGTATAATATCAGAAGAGACAGCTGAGCGCTTCGCAGTACATCCGGAACGTCTGCGCAGGAACTGAGATAATCAGCCATTACAACGAAATATTAGGTGTATTGACAACATTTATCTGCCGTGTTATATTTATGCGGCTGGGTAGATGAGCCCTATTTTTTTTGACCTTAAAAGCAAATTGGAGGAAGCAACATGCGTACAAGGATCACGCTTGCATGTACCGAATGCAAGAACCGCAACTACGATACGACAAAGGATAAGAAGACTCATCCCGACAGGATAGAGATCAAGAAGTACTGCAAATTCTGCAGGAAGCATACCATTCATAAGGAAACAAAGTAATGGAAGATTCAAAGACAAGCAATGCAGCAGAGAAAAGCGTATCTTTCTGGAACGGGGTCAAGACTGAGTTTTCAAAGATAATCTGGCCTACGAAAGAGAAGCTTACAAAGCAGTCCGTAGCCGTGGTCGTGATAACAGTTATCACGGCAGCGCTCATTGCTGTGCTTGACAGAGGACTGCAGTACGGTATCAATTTCGTGATCAAGTAGGAGATATACATGGCAGAGGCAGATAAGGAACCACGCTGGTATGTAGCCCATACCTATTCCGGATATGAGAATAAGGTGAAGACCAATATCGAGATGGCTATCGAGAACAGGCACCTTCAGGATAAGATAGTGGAAGTCAGAGTGCCCACGCAGACAGTCATCGAGGTAAAGGACAACGGACAGCGCAAAGAAGTAGAAAAGAAGCTGTTTCCGGGGTACGTACTCGTAAACATGATAATGGATGATGATACATGGTATGTCGTAAGGAACACCAGAGGTGTCACAGGATTCGTAGGACCGGGAAGCAAGCCCGTCCCTCTTTCAGAAGAAGAGATGAAGCCTCTCGGCATACATGTTGAGAATATGGCAGTAAACTTCAAGGAAGGCGACATGGTAGTAGTCGTAGCCGGTCCCTGGAGAGAGACTTCGGGTCCCATCGTCAAGATGGATATGAACAAGCGTACCGCTACTCTTATGGTGGAGCTTTTCGGAAGAGAGACACCCGTAGATATCTCATTTGATGAAATAAACCTGATGCATTAAGTGCGGAGCTATCCGTCAGACTTGATACAGGAAGGTTTATATAGTGGGAGGGAAGAAACTCCACCCGCACGTACCACAAACGTTTAACCAAAGGAGGAGCCAAAATGGCAAAGAAAGTCGAAGGTTATATCAAACTTCAGATCCCTGCCGGCAAAGCAACACCGGCACCGCCTGTAGGACCTGCACTGGGTCAGCACGGCGTCAACATCGTTGAATTCACAAAGCAGTTCAACGCAAAGACAGCAGATAAGGGCGATGTCCTTATCCCTGTAGTCATCACTGTATACGCAGACAGAAGCTTCACATTTATCACAAAGACTCCGCCTGCTGCAGTACTCATCAAGAAGGCGTGCAATATCCAGAAGGCATCCGGAGTACCGAACAAGCAGAAGGTAGCTACTCTTTCCAAAGAGAAGTGCAAGGAGATAGCAGAGATAAAGATGCCCGACCTTAATGCGGCATCTCTTGAAGCAGCTATGAGCATGATAGCCGGCACCGCAAGATCAATGGGTGTCGAGGTCGAGAAGTAAGGAGGAGCCACGATGAAACACGGAAAGAAATACGTCGAGGCTGCCAAGCTTATCGACAGATCAAAGCTTTATGAGCCTGATGAGGCTATCGAGCTGGCTAAGAAAGCAGCTACAGCTAAATTTGATGAGACCATAGAGGTACATCTCAGGACCGGATGCGACGGCAGACATGCTGAGCAGCAGGTCAGAGGAGCAGTAGTACTTCCCAACGGCACAGGTCGCAGTGTCAGGGTGCTTGTCTTCGCAAAGGGTGCGAAGCTTGACGAGGCAGAGGCAGCTGGTGCTGATCATGTCGGAGGCGAGGAGCTGATCCCCAAGATCCAGAACGACGGATGGTTTGAGTTTGACGTCGTAGTCGCTACCCCTGATATGATGGGCGTGGTAGGACGTCTCGGTAAGGTACTCGGACCCAAGGGACTGATGCCCAACCCTAAGGCAGGTACTGTCACAATGGATGTGGCAAATGCCGTAAAGGATATTAAAGCAGGTAAGGTAGAGTACAGGCTTGACAAGGCAAACATCATACACGTGCCGGTCGGAAAGGCTTCTTTCTCTGCCGAGCAGCTCAAGGAGAACTTTGATGCTCTGATGAGCGCAGTGATGAAGGCTAAGCCTTCGGCACTCAAGGGACAGTATCTCAAGAGCATATCAATAGCTCCTACAATGGGCCCCGGCGTAAAGGTCAACAATCAGAAGTTCAACTGACGCTAAGATATCAAGAGCCCTGCCGTTTCGGCAGGGCTTTGTTAATATATCATGAGAAAAACCATTATCCTTTTGATAACTGCATATGCTGCATTTGTGATAACGGCCTGTTCACTTCAGGAGCCGGATCTTGGGGACCTCTTTAACAAGTCCGCGGGACAGGAGGATGTCGGAGATGACATTAGCGGAGAAGAGGATGAGACCGAGGCGGCGGCACCTGCGATAAAAGTGCCGGAACAAAAAGCCATGGTAGAGGTGGCGACACCTGCGACAGTATCAGAGGATATACCGGAGAAGACTCCCGTAACGATCGTCTTTGCCGGAGATATGAACTTCGACAAGCACTATGCAAATATGGGTGCGCTGATGGGGCGGGGCGGAGAGATCGATGAAGCTCTGGACAGCGATATCATGGACACGCTGAGATCCGCTGACATCGCTATGATAAACAATGAGTTCCCATATTCCGACAGAGGTGCTCCGACTGCGGGAAAGAAATTCACATTCAGGGCAGACCCTTCCACGGTGAGATATCTTACTGATCTTGGAGTGGATATAGTGGGTCTTGCGAACAATCATGCCTATGATTACGGTCCGGATGCTCTCTGTGATACGCTGGATACTCTTTCCGGTGCCAATATAAAATATGTTGGGGCAGGGCGCAACATACAGGAGGCGATGACCCCGCAGTACATAGAAGCGGGAGGCATCAGGATCGCATTCACGGCGGCAACACAGATCGAGAGATCGCTGCCGCCTGACACCAAGGAAGCTACAGAGACCGACCCGGGAGTCCTGAGGACCCTTGATCCGGAAAAATATCTGGAAGTGATAAGAGAAGCCGATGCAAATGCTGACTTTACGATTGCCTTTGTCCACTGGGGGAGCGAGAACGTCTTTGAATATGAAGCGGCCCAGAGAGAGCTCGCGGAAGCATATGCGGAAGCCGGAGCGGATCTTATAATAGGTGCACACCCACATGTCCTTCAGGGATTTGATTATGTCGGGGAGGTACCGGTCATTTATTCCATGGGAAACTTCTGGTTCAACTCCAAGACGATGGACTCATGCATGATAGAGGCCGTGATATCGGAAAACGGAGTGGACAGTCTGAGGTTCATACCCTGTGTACAGCATGGATGCTATACCTCGATGAAGCATGAAGGCGACGGCGAATTTGAGCGTATCATCGATGATCAGATCAGGCGGAGTACAGATGCGGTGAGCCTTTCCGCAAACGGGATCATCACAAGGGCAGTAAATTAGCCAAAATCAACAGATTTATACTTGACAAGCCGCTTTTTTCAGCCGTATAATCTTGAGTTGCACGGACTTTGCCCCAAGCCCGTACACATTATATAAGTAATAACGCAATTTTACATGGAGGATAAGAACATGGATACATATATGCCCAGCGCTTCTTCCATAGAGAGGAAATGGTATGTAGTGGATGCCGAGGGACAGACTCTCGGACGTCTCGCTGCAAACATCGCTTCCGTACTCCGTGGCAAGAACAAGCCTACATATACTCCTTTCCTTGATACAGGCGATTATGTGATAGTCGTGAATGCCGAGAAGATCAAGGTAACAGGAAAAAAGATGGAGCAGAAGATCTACACAACTCACAGCGATTACATCGGCGGACTGAAGCAGGTACCTCTGAAGGAGAAGCTTGCGAAGAAGCCTGAGAGCGTGATCGAGCATGCTGTGAAGGGTATGCTGCCCAAGGGAACTCTCGGACGTCAGATGGCAAAGAAGCTCTATGTCTATGCCGGACCTGAGCATGATAAGGCTGCACAGAAGCCCGAAGAGCTGAAATTCTGATAGGAGGGTATGAAATTGGCTACGAAGAAGAAAGTAACTGAGAGATATTACGGCACAGGCAGAAGGAAGAAGTCCATCGCCCGTGTGTATCTGATGCCCGGAAAGGGAGAGATCACTGTAAATAAGAGGAGCATAGACGAGTATTTCGGACCCGAGACACTCAAGACGATCATCCGTCAGCCCCTTGTTGCAACAGGAACACTCGACAAGTTTGATATACTTGTAAATGTCAAGGGTGGCGGCTATACAGGACAGGCCGGAGCCATCCGCCACGGCATATCAAGAGCTCTGCTTCAGGCAGACGCTGACTACAGACCTACTCTTAAGAAAGAGGGATATCTCACGAGAGATCCTCGTATGAAGGAGAGAAAGAAGTACGGTCTCAAAGCTGCACGTCGTGCACCTCAGTTCAGCAAGCGTTGACGCAAAGAGTCCCGCATCGGATCAAATAAAAGGTATGAACCCCGGAAACTGTGTTTCTGGGGTTTTTCTTTTTCGCGCAGGAAATAAACCGCGGTCAGTTTGCACATGAAAAAATACATAAATTAGCAGACTGCAGCCGGTTCATGCAAAAACTGAGAACTTCAAACAGTAAACAAATGATCTTCAAAACCCGTTCATTGTCCGGATGAGCGGGTTTTGCTATATGAATGGCAGATATCGTGATATAATACATGAATATGGTTACCGTTTTTCTTGTTTTCTGCGCAATCTGGCTGGTTTTTACCGGTCTCGGGACATTTGTGGGATATGTGGTCCTTGCGGGGGGAATGCCTCTGATAAGGATCGCGGTTTATTCCTGTCTTATATCATGGGTTTTGGCTCTGATCATTACGATACTTTTTTCGGTCTCAAAAAAGGAGATAGCCCGCGTGCAGGAGGAAGAGGCGGAACGTGCTAAGTTCAGGAGGTTCCCCGGCGGAGCCGCCAATCACTATGTGGGTATAGAAACCATCAACGGAGCTCTGCATTTCTTTCCTGACAGGCTTGTATTTCACGCCCATTCGTTCCGTGAAGAGATCGAAGACTGGGAACTGGCCTATACTGATATCTCGGACGTAAGGCTCGGAGAAGATGACGACAAGCACAAGCTGTGTATTGAAGGAAAAAACGGTGCCGTCAGCAAATTCTCAACTTTCGATAATGAAAAGCTTTTGGCAGCTATAAAGGAAAAGCTATAAAACGATCAATCATAAAGGCGGTGTGACAGATGCTTACCAAGACCATCTATGTCATAATCGATATCATCGCAGTTATAGATATCATTTTCACCATACGGGCTCTATTTAAGGTCAAGGCTGCATATGGCAAAAGACTGATGCTCACTCTGATGGTGGCTATCATAGCTATCGGAGCCAGCATAGTGGTCGCTCTTGCCAACAACGCGTTCGCAGCTGAGGTCGCGTATTGTGTCTATTTCGCATCCATAGACTGGATACTATATTTTCTAGCAGGCTTCTGTCTGCTGTATACAGAACATGAGAAAACGATGAATAAACTGGCTGTCCCGGTGGCTCTGATCATGGCCGCCGATTCGGTTTCGCTCTTTGCAAACCTCTTCTACGGACATCAGTTTTCGATCTATGAAAAGACTATGTACGGGACGGTATTTTATCAGACGTCGATCTATCCGTTCTACTACATTCATCTTACCGTCGCTTATCTTGTCGTAGTCCTGACACTGTTTTTCATCATATATCGTATAGCGAAGAGCTATGGGCTTTATCGGATGAAGTATGTGATCATACTCTCGGTCTTACTACTCGTTATATTGCTCAACCTTGCGTATATGGCCTTTTCCATGGTGCTGGATGCATCGGTGATCTTTTATCCTGTGGCGGCAACGCTTATCTATTTCTGCACCGAGGTATTCGTGCCCCGGACACTGATGTCGACTTCGGTAGGGCGTGCTGTGGATAACATGAGCGAGGGATTGCTCCTGTTTGATATAAACAATAACTGTATTTTCGCAAATTCTTTTTCCAGATACAGATTTGGGATTGACCCGGAAAACTATGATTTCTCCTGTGAACCTATCGCATCGGTGATCGATCAGCTCGACACTGACGGAAAGAAGTACGGCGAGGTGGAATACATAAGGGAGACCCCTGCTGTCACGGAGTATTACAAGATCCGTTATACAAGCCTTACAGACAGGAAGGCACGTCCGATCGGATCATATTTTCTTATTCGGGAAACAACAGAAGAAGTGATCTACAGGCATGAGATCGAAGAAGCAAAGATCAATGCAGATAATGCAAACCGGGCAAAAAGCACGTTTCTTGCCAATATGTCCCACGAGATCCGGACACCTCTGAACTCCATCCTCGGAATGAACGAAATGATACTCAGGTCGGCTGATGATCCGCTGATAAGGGAATATGCCGATAACATCAAAGACTCGGGAGATACTCTTCTTAGCCTGATCAATGATATCCTGGACTTCTCCAAGATAGAGGCCGGAAGGATGGAGATCATCAAAACTGAATACAGTACCCATAAACTTATAAGGGACTGCTATCATTTCTTCGAACAGCCTGCAGGAGCCAAGGATCTCTATCTCCATGTAGACTTCGACCCGTCTGTACCGAGAAAACTTTCCGGTGATCTGCTGCATATCAAGCAGGTGCTGAACAATATAATATCCAACGCGGTGAAATACACTAAAGAGGGCGGTGTCACTGTTACAGTATCATCGCAGAAGCTGCAGCGCGACAAATTAGAATTTGTGATAGAAATATCCGATACCGGCATAGGGATAGCGAAAAAAGATGTCTCGATCCTTTTTGATGCTTTCAAACGGATCAACGAAAAAGAGAATGCTACGATCCAGGGCACGGGACTCGGCCTTGCCATTACCAGAGAGCTCGTTAAGATGATGGAGGGTACCATCTATGTAGACAGCACACTCGGGGTCGGGAGCAGATTCAGGATCACCATACCGCAGGATGTGGCGGATGCTTCCCCTGCGGGACCGCTTGTCCTGAAGCGCAGCGCCGAAACGAGCAGATATAAGGAAAGCTTCCGTGCACCCCTTGCACGTATACTGATAGTGGATGACGTCCCTCTGAACCTCAAGGTGGCAGCAGCATTACTTAAGAATACCCTTGTGCAGATCGACACTGCTTCCGGCGGCGATGAAGCGATATCATTATGCCGACGCAGACAATATGACCTTATCCTTTTGGACCATCGCATGCCGAACAAGGACGGTATAGAAACATTTAAGGAAATATCGGAAAACGGGATGAACACAAAGACCCCGGTCATCATGCTGACAGCCAACGCCTTAAGCGGAGCGGATGAAGAATACAAAGAAATAGGCTTCGCGGGCTATCTGTCGAAACCGATAGATATAAATGCCCTTGAAGCCATGCTCATCAGTCTGCTGCCCGGAGATAAGGTAGAACTGATGTGAGTTTTTTATTTCGAGTACTTATTTCCCTGTGATTCTCCGCTTACAACGACACTTCCCATGTCAGCTTTGAGTGTGACGCTGCACTCTCTGTTCTTATCATCGGGATTGTATTCTATAGAGCCCATGCTGCATTCTCCCGTTACGACATCGAAGGTACCGCCCAAAGAAATATTGCCCATGTCTGCGCCAAGATCCGCAGTGTTCCCGGTCACGCCGGATATCTCTATATTTCCCATGTCAGCTTCAGCTGTCAGAGCCTTCACATTCGAATTACTGAAGCTTATATTCCCCATATCGGCAGACAGGTCAACGATCGCAATATCCATTCCGGAGCATTCAAGATTACCCATGTCCACATCTGCTTCAAGCTCAGCTATGCGAGTGCCTTCGGGGACTGTAACTGTCATTTTGCAGATGAGCATGGACGGATTGAAATGTCCGTGTTTGATCAGGTGGGCATCACCCTTTGCCTTTATAGAGAGGACACCGTCATCTGTCTCTACCTCGGGTATCAGGAAATCCGGGACCTCATATGATACCGAATAGTCGGAGCCGGTGATTATCTTCACGTCCCCCATGTCTGCATCCAGATGGATACTATCAAAGGCACCGGTTTCCACGGTCTGGGAAACGGTTTTTCCTCCCTTTATCATGTTTTTCACAAATGGGATGGCACCTCTGAGAACGTGTATAAACAGTCCTGCTAATATACATACCACCGTAACGATGGTTAAAACCGTTAAATATGCTTTCTTATTCATTTCCGGTCACTTCCTTTCTGTTGATCCGAGGTTGACTTCTATCACTTTGCGTATGACCACGGAGATCGGCCAGATGATCCACGTGATGTACCAGTCAAAGGTGAGGAAGCTCCAGATCAGGTAAATGCAGAGCACTGTAGGCTTGTATACTGCCATGAAAGCAGCAAGCTTATCATCGTCGTACTTTACAACTGTCTTCTTGCTGTCTGCCTGATAGCTGCCACTTACGGTGTTGACGTCGTTCAGGTTCAGGAGTCGTTCATAGCGGCTTCCAAGGCTGTTGCTGAGTACAATGAGAAATACACCTGCAGCAACTATTCCGATCAGCAATCCTCCGCCGATATTACCCATATCGATCCCTGCGGGCATGGCATCGATACTGTCAAGTATGGCGGCCGGTATAAAGCAGAGGATACACAGCGCTATACCTATGACTCTCATGGCTATGCGTACAGGTGCAGAGCGTTCGTTTTCGTCGTTTACGTAGTTTGATGTAGCATAATCGATATAGCAGGGCTCCTTCTTAAGATATTTCCATTTTCCTCCTGCTGCGGATGCGGCTACGATAAAGGCCACACCGACTGCTATCAGCACGAACATGCCGGACAGGAATACTTTATCCCAGATTTCCATCGAAGGATTATATCCGAATAAAGCATCTCCGATCACGGGAGAAGCTATGGATATGATGCAGAAGAATATGCCGATGGACCTGAAAAGTCCGCATAATGCATGATTCCTAAGATAGCTCTTTGCCTCATCCAATGTCACATGGCGTCTGTTCTGAATCTCCTCGTTGTCTGAGACCATCGAAATATTCTCGCTGATACCTAGATCATCTGCTATTTCATTCAGATTGCCGAACTCTGATATCACGGTTCCGACTGCCTCGTTTTCGTTCTTTCCGGAGGAAATGAGTTCATTGTATTTATCCTCCATCATCTGCCAAAGCTCGTCCTTTGCCTTAAGTACCTCCGGTGTATTGGGAAGGCTGGCAAACATTGATTCCAAATAGTTCCTTATTATCTCCATTTTTCCTATGCTCTCCTTATAAAGTGTTCCTTATAAAGCGTTCTACAACTTCTTTTGTGAGTAGCCATTCCCGGCATTTCTCATCATAATATGAACGACCGCTATCCGTGATCCTGTAATAGGTCCGTTTTTTTCCGTTGCCTTCCGCATTTTGATCAGCGATGAAGGACTCTATGTAGCCGTTCTTTTCCATTCTTGTGAAAGCTGAATACAACGTTGTCTCTTTGATCACATACTTTTCTTCTGTAAGAAGCCGTATCTCTTTGGATATCTCATATCCATAGGAGGGCTCTTCCAGCAGAACGTAGAGTATCATTGTATCGTTATAGCCGCGTATCACGTCACTGCTTATTGCCAAATCCGATTCTCCTCCTTTGCTTCATCTATCGTACTACGACTGTCGTAGTACGACTGTCGTAATAGTAATACCACATGGTCCGGAATACTGTCAACCCCGAAAATAAAAAAATACATAAAAACACCCCGGAAGATTCCGGGGTGCTAATTTACGGCCTTCTATTCGCTTCAGATCTCTTTATCCGATTTCGGACGCTTAAACTTGATCCGGTTGTTCTTTTCTCCCAGCTTCTCTCCGTAGAAACGCTGAGTGTTGAGCCACTCCTTCAAAGTAAGTCCCGCGAGGTACTGACTCTCTGTTCCGGCCGAAAGCATTACTTTACCATCTTTGAGATCAGGACTGTCAATTTCCCACAGATGTCCCGAGCCGGAAAGTGAAGCGTATTTTGCATTGGAAGGTATGGCGCCTCCGGCATCTATCCACGCCTGCACGTCATCATCAAGGACAAATTCTGTATCCTTATCGATCTTTTCTATTTTGCTGTTATCTTTCTCGTCTGATTTTTTGTTTGCGTCATCCGCAGCATAGCAGGTCACACCGGCGCAGATCAAAAGTACGGAAACCAGCATACCGCAGATCATCCTGCGAAGCATATCTGTATTTTTCTGTTTCATCATATGACACCTCATACAATATATATCGTCAGAAACTGCTCTTTATATTAATATATCACGCACTGAACCGGTTGTGTCAAATCTGTAAGAATTATTGTCTGTCCGGTCTTACTGCAGGTTTATCTTCACCCTTTCCGGTATCTGCGGCAGAACCATTACGGAGTTAACGGAAAAGCGTGTTTGAAGTGTCTCAAGAAGCACCGCAAGGTGCGAAAAAAGGCAGCCGTATCAAACCCGGATACGGCTGTTTTTGATTCTGCGGTAGAGCTCGGCTATGGGAAGGCCCATCACATTATAGTAGTCTCCTTCTATACGCTCTACGAGGAGGGCTCCTTTTCCCTGTATGCCGTATGCCCCGGCCTTATCCAAAGGCTCCCCGCATGAAGCGTATTCCCGGAGAAGCTTTTCATCAGGAGGATACATGGTCACATCCGTCCGTACATGAAAGGTTTCCTTCACAGGCTTCCCATCTTCATCGGGATATATCATGGTCACACCCGTATATACAGAGTGGGTCTTTCCCGCGAGCATACAAAGCATCTCATAAGCCTTCGATTCGTCCTTCGGCTTCCCGAGAATAATATCCTCAAAAGCGACTATGGTGTCTGCACCGATGACCAGATCTTTGGCGTGGCTTGCTGCGACTGCCTCTGCCTTTCTAAGTGACAGCTCCATTACATAGTCTGCCGGAAGTGTCGTGTCCTCCACGGTCTCATCCACGTCGGCAGTATCGATCTCAAAAGGGATGCCTGCCTGCTCCAGCAGTTCCCTGCGTCTTGGTGATCCGCTCGCTAGAATTACTTTCATATCAGTTCTCCCATTTCAAATGATGCAGACTTCCTTTTTTGTTAAGCTGCGGAAATCCGTTCTGTCTCAGCGCTTCATACAGTATCACTGTCGCTGCATTGGAGAGATTCAGCGATCTTTCGTCTCCGTACATTGGTATCCTCACACAGGACTCTCTGTGTGAGGTCAGTATCTCTTCCGGTATACCTGCGGATTCCTTGCCAAACATGATATAGTCATCCGGACCATAGGATACGTCCGCGTAGGTCTGCTCTGCCTTTGTGGTCGCATACCAGATCTTCGAGGTGTCTGCGTGCTGTCTCATGAAATCTTCGAGATTATTATACTCGCGCAGCTTCAGCTTTTCCCAGTAATCCAGACCGGCGCGTTTCAGGTTGCGGTCACTCAGAATAAACCCGTAGGGTTTGATCAGATGGAGAGAGGTATCTGTCGCCACGCAGGTGCGGCCTATTGCTCCGGTATTAAACGGTATCTCCGGTTCAAGCAGGACTATGTTCATCGGCACTCATCCCGGGCAGGCGATCTCGACAACGTCTTCGATGATGTGGTGCAGTGCAGAGGCCAACTCAGTGTCTGCGCATTTATAGAATACTTCTTTGCCTTCGCGGCGCGATACTATAAGACCGGATGTTTTCAGAGCCTTCAGATGATGCGACAGAGCCGGAGAGGACATGCCCATCATGGCAGCCAGATCGGTCACACATTCCTCCGTATGACACAACATCCAGAAGAGCTTCACTCTTGACGGGTCCCCCAACAGTTTGAATACATCCGAGGCGGCAGAGAATCCGTCGATAAGGGGCATCTCCTTCAACAGACTTTCTGTTATCTCTTTTTTTTCATGATCATGCGGAAGCTTCATTTTTCTAATGTTTTTTTCCTTATTATGTGACTGTGAGACGGATATATTTTTTCGAGCAACCGCCAGCGCCCATCTGAGCTAATCGTCACGCGTTACTAACTTCAAAGAAAATGTCGATAAATCTCCATTTTCATTTCAGTAAGTAACTGCGGACGCTGGCAGAACGTCCAGTGGACGTTTTGCGGGTGCGTTTTGATGTGCTATGCACCTCAGCACCCCGGGGCCCCGGAGCCAGACACGCATGGCGTGTCTAAGCGGCTCTCAAAATATGCCAAAG
>JAEEGO010000013.1 GCA_016280355.1 Lachnospiraceae bacterium
CTCCTGTCGGTCCCCTTGAAATCCCCGAGCCCTCCTGCCGTATCTTCGTATGAGACTCCGAGTTGTTCAGCAACGGCGATAGCCGCGAGTGAATTGGTCACGTTGTGGACTCCGCCTACCCCCAGGGAATATTTATTTCTTTTTCCTTCATGGACTGCTTCAAAGGTAGCTCTCGCATACTCATCGAGCACGATATTCTCCGCCCTGTAGTCTGCTCCTTCTTTCTCCCCGAATGTCACCACTCTGCATTTCAGTCCGTCCGTGATCTCTTCTATTCCTTCTATGTCCGCATTTATAATAAGAACACCGTCGTCCGGTATATTCGCCGCAAACCCGTGGAATGAACGTCTGATATCCTCAATATCCTTGAAAAAGTCCAGATGATCCGCTTCGACATTGAGTATCACGCCTATCCTGGGATAGAAGGAGTGATACGAATTGGTGTATTCACACGCCTCCATCACGAAGTATTCCCCGGCTCCCACCCGGAAGTTTCCTCCGATGTCACGCAATACTCCTCCTATTGATATGGTCGGATCCTTCTTTGCTCTCAGCAGTATTTCGGATACCATCGCCGTTGTCGTGGTCTTGCCGTGAGTGCCTGCTATGGCCACGGGTGTGTGGTACTCCTTCATTATCTTACCGAGGAACTCCGCTCTTGTTTCTATATGAAGACCTCTTCGCTTTGCTTCCTTAAGCTCGGGATTGTCCTCATGTATGGCAGCCGTCATCACCACCGTATCGGTATCTTCCGGTATGTTCTCCGCCTTCTGGGGATAGCCTATGACGGCCCCCATTGCAGACAGTCTGTCGGTGATATCCGATTCGTGTGCATCCGACCCTGAAACTTTGTATCCGCGCGATATCATAAGCTCCGCTATGCCGCTCATACTGATACCGCCTATTCCTATAAAATGTATGTTCTTCATATCCTTTTCCCTGCCCCAGATTTTGCTTTCGCGTAAAAAAGTATACTCTTTGAAATCTGCCATAGCAACTTGCTAATAGAAGCGATATACGATAAAATTGTTTCGTTACTTTTGTACAAAAAACACGAATGGAAGGTGATGGGATTTGGCAATGGATACAATAGAAAAGATCCGTGAAGCCGAACTTGCTTCCGATGCCGCAGAGAAGAATGCGGTCGTGGAAGCGGACAGGATCCTTGCTGAAGCCGAGGATGCTGCCGCTGCCCTGAAGGTAGACCTTACCAGGGAAGCAAAGGCCAAGGCCGAGGGACTCTTGAAAGAAGCTTCGAGCAAGAGTGAGGCCATCCTGAGCGAAGCAGAGGAGAATGCAAAGAAAGATGCAGCTGCTCTCCGCTCATCAGTCGAAGCAAAGAAGGATGAAGCCGTAAAGCTCATCCTCGACGATCTGACAGCTTAAGCATTTAAGCATATCAAATATCGTCACTATAAAATGAAAAGGAGGTCAATATATGTCAGTTCTGCCAATGAAGCACATGATCGTATGTGCCAAGAGGCATGACCGCAAGGCAATACTTGAGATGCTGCAACGCACCGAGGCGGTGGAGATCATATCAAGAGAAGATGACGAAAACGATACCGTCTTCAACCGGATAGATGTTTCCCAGTCTGCTCAGCTCTTCACCAAGAATGCCGCCCAGGCGGACAAGGCTCTGGAGATTCTCGCTGCAGCCGCCCCGGAAAAAACATCCATTCTTTCAGCCTTTGCAGGCAGGACGCCGATCACGCTGGAGGAGTATGAGACAAATACAAAAAAGCGTGACAGCGTAATGAAGGATGTGACAGACATCCTGCGGCTTGATAAGGAGCTCACCGAGGCCAAGGCTG
Organism: Lachnospiraceae bacterium; assembly: GCA_016280355.1. Classification (GTDB taxonomy): domain Bacteria; phylum Bacillota; class Clostridia; order Lachnospirales; family Lachnospiraceae; genus NK4A144. The sequence continues at coordinate 1,815 of JAEEGO010000013.1, forward strand.
ACGTACCGCGTATCACTACACAGATAGAGGCTCTGACACCGTGGACCGGTCTGGATCAGCCGCTGTCATTCACCGGTACAAAAAAGACTGCAGCTTTCATAGGTACGTTCCCCGAAAAGATCACCGAGGCAGAGATCGCCGAGGGGCTCGCAAGGGTAGCACCTGAAGTGGAAGCGCTCGATGTAAACATCATTTCATCAGAGGACAATATCACTTCCGTCCTCATCTCGTGTCTGAAATCAGATAAAGACAAGATTGACGACGCTTTGCGGCGTATGAATTTCCAGCGTCCTCCGGTATCCGACATGGTACCTGTGGAGCAGATCGAAGCATATGACAAAGAGCTTAAGGCTGCCATAGCCAAAATCGACTCTACGCGTGAAGAGATCGCTTCATATGAGGATAAACGCGGTGATATCAAATTCATATCCGATTATTTCCGCATGAGAGCCGAGAAGTACGGAGTACTCGGTACACTTGCTCAGACAAAACGCACCTTTATAATAGAAGGCTATGTTCCCGAGCAGTATGCCGGAGCCATCGAACAGGATCTGGCACAGCACTTTGATGTGGCTGTGGAAATGGCAGATCCCGATCCTTCGGAGGATGTCCCTGTACTTTTGAAGAACGGACCGTTTGCGGAGCCGGTAGAAGGCATCATAGAAAGCTACTCCATGCCGGGCAAGGGTGAGCTCGATCCCACCACTCCCGTGGCATGCTTCTATTACATACTCTTCGGTATGATGCTTTCGGATTTTGCCTACGGGGCATTGATGTCCATATCTACATTTGTTCTTATTAAAAAGCTGAAGAACATGGAGCATTCCATGAAAAAGACTCTGACCATGTTCTTTTACTGCGGACTTGGCACCATGTTGTCGGGTGTACTCTTCGGAAGTTACTTCGGAGATGCTCCTACAGTCATAGCCAAAACTTTCTTCGGCCGTGATCTTCAGGTGCCCAAGCTCATAGATCCGCTTTCACAGCCCATGAAGATGCTGGTACTGTGCTTTGCAATAGGTATCGTGCATCTCTTTGCCGGACTGGTGATAGGTCTCTATACCGCTCTTAAGCAGAAGCGGTATGTGGATGCCGTATCTGATTTCATACTCTGGATGCTCCTTGTGGCAGGCCTGCTCCTTTTCGGTCTGACTACAGAGATGGTCACGGGTATGTTTGCACTGACCCCGATCTCTCCCGCAGCCGGGAATGTCGGCAAGGTCATGGCGGTGATCGGTGCCATCGGTATCATACTGATGGACGGCCGCGAGTCCAGGAACTGGTTCAAGCGTACACTTAAAGGCCTGTACGGGCTGTACAACGTCACCGGCTATCTTTCGGATCTGCTCTCCTACTCCAGACTGCTGGCTCTGGGTCTTGCCACATCCGTAATATCGTCCGTCTTCAATCAGATGGGCTCAATGGTCGCCGGCACGCCGGTCATAGGCGTGATCTTCTTCATACTGATCTTCCTGATCGGGCATGTGCTCAATCTGGCGATCAATGCACTTGGAGCATATGTGCACGCCAACAGGCTTCAGTATGTGGAGTTCTTCGGTAAGTTTTACGGCGGAGGCGGACGCAAGTTTACGCCCTTTGCCACAAACACAAAGTACATAAAGATTCAGAATCCTTAAGATCCTTGCGATCCGCGGGATTTTGAGCAAATAACTAAGAACCTAATTTTTAAGGAGGATAATTAAATGGGTATCGCATTAGCACTTCTGGGAGCAGCATCAGCAGCACTGTTTGCAGGCATAGGGTCTGCCATCGGTGTAGGACGCGCAGGACAGGCAGCAGCAGGACTTGTAACTGAGGATCCTTCTCAGTTCTCGAGGGCTCTGATCCTTCAGCTTCTGCCCGGTACACAGGGTATCTACGGTCTGCTGATCGCATTCATCGCACTTTCAAACATCGGCCTTCTGGGCGGACAGGTAGACACAGGTATGAGCGTAGGTACAGGTCTTATGTATCTCTTCGCATGCCTTCCCATGGCATTTGTAGGTCTTGTATCAGCTATGCAGCAGTCCAAGGCTTCAGTGGCTTCTATCGGCCTCGTAGCAAAGAGACCCGATCAGTTCGGTAAGTCCATGATCTTCCCGGCAATGGTCGAGACATACGCTATCCTTGCTCTGCTCATTTCCATACTTGCGATCAACGGAATCCCTCGCTGATCAGATACGGAGGATCATAGATGGCAGGATTAGACAAGATACTTGACAGTATCAAGGCCGAGTCCGATGAAGCGGTAGCAAAAAGGATCGACGATGCGAAGGCACAGGCTGAGGCTATGCGTAAGGAAGCCGAAGCATCCGTAAAGGATGAGTGCGCGCAGATCGAGGAGAACGGCAAAAGAAGCGCGGATGATGCTATATCCCGTGCCGAGTCAGCCGCAGCTCTGCTGAAAAGAAAGACCATACTTGCTGAGAAGCAGGCTCTGATAGCAGAGGTCTTTGATGAAGCCGAGCAGAAGCTGGCATCGCTTCCCGATGACAAATACTTTGATACTATAATGAAGATAGCAGTTAAGAATGCTCTGCCCGAAGAAGGCTCGATCATCTTCTCTGCTGCTGACAGGAAAAGACTCCCTACCGGCTTTGAGGCAGACCTTAATAAGAAGCTCTCCGGCGGCAAGCTTAAGGTGTCTGATGATACCATAGATGCTGCAGGCGGTTTCGTGCTCTCATACGGCGGTATCGAGCAGAACTGCACATTTAAGGCACTGATAGATGCGGAGCGTGAGAAGCTCACAGACGGGGTTTCGAAGGTTCTGTTTGGAGGGACGGAGGCGTAAATGTCCGATAATCAATATTATTATGCGGTCGCACGTATACGTTCTAAAGAGCTGGGGCTTTTGAACCAGTCTTTCATCGATCAGCTTCTTGGTGCCAAGAATATCGAAGAGGCCATGAGGCTCCTTCAGGATAAGGGCTGGCATATGCCGGAGGAGTATACCACCGAATCAGACCGTGTGGAAAAGATGCTCTCCGCCGAAAAGAAGAAGACATGGGATCTCATAGCAGAGCTTGTACCGGATATGTCGGTATTCGACGTCCTGCTCATTGAGAATGATTATCACAACCTTAAGGCTGCCGTAAAGGAAGCCCTGACCAGCGATAAACACCCCAACATCTTCTCATCGGGCGGCACCATCGACCCCCAGGTCATGAAGGATGCGGTGGAGTCGAGAGATTTCTCTCCCCTCCCGGACGAGATGGAGGCTCCTGCGTCAAAGGCTCTGGAGACATTGCTGCATACCCACGACGGTCAGCTCACAGATGTCATCATAGACAGAGCTGCTCTTGAAGCCATAGGTGCTGCAGCAAAGAAAAGCGGCACTCCGGTATTGGAGCTGTATGCTCAGCTCAAAGTGGCATCAGCCGATATCAAGACCGCTATACGTGCAGTCAAGACCGGAAAAGACAAGAAATTCATAACCGAAGCTCTGGCTCCCTGTGAGACTCTTGATACAGAGAGACTGGCTACAGCAGCTTCCGAAGGAATGGATGCGATCTACGATTATCTTTCCCTTTCGAAGTATGCCGACGCTGTACCGGAGCTCAAGAAATCTCCTTCCGCTTTTGAAAGATGGTGTGACAACCTCATCATCAGAAACATCCGGAGCGAGATAACCCATCCCTATACCTTAGGCCCTCTGGCCGCTTACATCATAGCCAGAGAGAATGAGATGAGCACGGTACGTATCGTGCTGTCGGGGCTGATAAATGATCTGCCGGAGGAATCCGTCAGGGAAAGGGCAAGGGAAATGTATGTATAAGATAGCTGTAATGGGCGAATCTGACAGCATTTACGGTTTCGCCACACTGGGACTGGATACATATCCCACGGACAATCCCGAATCGGCACAGAAGACCCTCCGCAGTCTCGCAGAGAGTGACTATGCGGTGGTCTATATCACAGAGGCCTGTGCTGCGGGTATACAGTCGGAGATAAGCAGATACAACGAAGAACAGCTTCCTGCCGTCATACTGATCCCCGGCGTATCGGGCAATACCGGTGCGGGTGTCAGAAATGTAAGCAAGTCCGTGGAACAGGCAGTTGGTTCGGATATCATATTTGGAGGTGACAAAGAGTAAATGAGCGCAGGTGTAATCAAAAAGGTAGCCGGTCCTCTGGTCGTCGCTACAGGCATGCGTGACGCGAACATGTTCGACGTGGTCCGCGTGGGTGATGAGAGGCTTATCGGTGAGATCATCGAGATCCACGGTGATGAAGCATCAATACAGGTTTACGAGGAGACCGCAGGACTCGGTCCCGGTGCCCCGGTAGAATCCACCGGAGTCCCGATGTCCGTTGAGCTCGGCCCCGGCCTTATAAGCAGTATTTATGACGGTATCCAGAGACCTCTGGAGAAGATCCTTGAAGTTACTTCTTCAAACAATCTTCCCCGCGGTGTCGAGGTTCCGTCGATCAACAGAGATAAAAAATGGCACTTCGTTCCTACAGCGAAGGCAGGCGACAAGGTAGTCGCAGGCGATATCATCGGTACCGTACAGGAGACACAGATCGTCACTCAGAAGATCATGGTGCCTTACGGCGTAGAGGGAACCATAGAGTCTATCACCGAGGGTGATTATCTCGTGACCGAGAAGATCGCAGCCATCAAAAAAGCTGACGGTTCTGTAGAGGATGTGACTCTGATGCAGAGATGGCCCGTACGTAGAGGCCGTCCTTATCTGAAGAAGCTCGCTCCCGACAAGCCGCTCGTAACAGGACAGAGAGTCGTCGATACCTTCTTCCCTATAGCAAAGGGCGGTACCGCGGCAGTTCCCGGTCCTTTCGGATCAGGTAAGACAGTCGTACAGCACCAGCTTGCAAAATGGGCTGAAGCAGACATCGTCGTATATATCGGCTGCGGAGAGCGTGGTAACGAGATGACCGACGTTCTTAACGAGTTCCCTGAGCTGAAGGATCCTAAGTCAGGCTTCTCTCTCATGGAGAGGACAGTGCTTATAGCAAACACCTCCGATATGCCCGTTGCAGCTCGTGAGGCTTCTATCTATACCGGTATCACGATAGCAGAGTACTTCAGAGACATGGGCTATTCGGTAGCACTCATGGCTGACTCCACATCAAGATGGGCTGAGGCTCTCAGAGAGATGTCGGGTCGTCTGGAGGAGATGCCCGGTGAGGAAGGATATCCCGCATACCTCGGTTCACGTCTGGCTCAGTTCTACGAGAGAGCCGGCCGCGTAGAGACACTTGGCTCTAAGCCCCGTGAGGGAGCGCTTTCCGTTATCGGAGCCGTTTCTCCCGCCGGCGGAGATATTTCGGAGCCCGTCACTCAGGCTACGCTTCGTATAGTAAAGGTGTTCTGGAGTCTGGATTCCGCACTCGCACAGCAGAGACACTTCCCCGCCATCAACTGGCTGTCATCATATTCACTGTATCTGGACGGTATGGGTGACTGGTTCAACTCCAGCGTAGAGGGCGGCAACTGGATGGAGCTCCGTCAGGAAATGATGAGCCTGCTGCAGGATGAGTCGGAGCTGAAGGAAATGGTACAGCTCGTCGGTATGGATGCTCTTTCTGCACCCGACAGACTCAAGATGGAAGCAGCCCGCTCTATCCGTGAGGACTTCCTTCACCAGGATGCTTTCCACGAGGTTGATACATATACCTCTCTTAAGAAGCAGCATCTGATGATGCAGCTCGTGCTCGGCTTCTACAAAAGCGCCCAGGACGCGCTCGCTAAGGGTGCTTCCATAGAGAAGCTTGTGGATATGGATGTCCGTGAGACTATCGGACGTTTCAAATACACCTCAGAGGATCAGATTGACGGCGAGTTCAGCAAGATCAACGCAGAGCTCTCCAAGGAGATCCAGCAGGTTCTGTCAGAAAAGGAGGACTTCTAAATGCCTAAGGAGTATAGAACAATACAGGAGGTAGCAGGTCCTCTGATGCTCGTGCGTGATGTCGAGAACGTCACCTTCGATGAGCTGGGAGAGATCGAGCTGCAGAACGGAGAGAAGCGCCGTTGCAGGGTACTGGAGATAGACGGAGGCAACGCTCTCGTTCAGCTTTTTGAGAATTCCACAGGTCTGAACCTGGACAGCTCCAAGGTCCGTTTTCTTGGCCGTACGATGGAGCTCGGCGTATCTGAGGATATGCTTTCAAGAGTCTTTGACGGACTTGGCAGACCTATAGATAACGGTCCCGAGATACTTCCCGATGAAAGAAGGGATATCAACGGCCTTCCCATGAACCCCGCAGCCAGGGCTTATCCCGAGGAGTTCATCCAGACCGGTGTATCCGCTATAGACGGACTGAATACGCTGGTAAGAGGCCAGAAGCTTCCTATCTTCTCTGCTTCGGGTCTCCCGCACGCAAAACTCGCAGCTCAGATCGCACGTCAGGCTAAGGTGCGCGGCACAGACGAGCAGTTCGCGGTTGTATTCGCTGCAATGGGTATCACCTTCGAGGAGTCCAACGACTTCGTGGAGTCCTTCCGTGAGACAGGAGCTATCGACAGGACGGTGCTCTTCATGAACCTCGCGAACGACCCCGCTGTAGAGCGTATCGCTACACCTCGTATGGCGCTTACGGCTGCCGAATATCTTGCTTTTGAGAAGGGGATGCACGTACTGGTCATCCTCACGGATATAACGAACTACGCAGACGCTCTGCGTGAGGTGTCTGCAGCGCGTAAGGAAGTGCCGGGACGCCGCGGCTATCCCGGATACATGTACACCGACCTCGCTACGCTTTATGAGAGAGCAGGACGTCAGAAGGGCCGTAAGGGATCCATCACCATGATACCGATCCTTACCATGCCCGAGGACGATAAGACCCACCCTATTCCCGACCTTACGGGATATATCACTGAGGGTCAGATCATCCTTTCCCGTGACCTGTACCGCAGAGGTATAGAGCCTCCCATCGACGTGCTTCCTTCCCTGTCCAGACTGAAGGACAAGGGTATAGGCGAAGGCAAGACAAGAGCAGATCATGCAAATACCATGAACCAGCTCTTCGCCGCATATGCCCGTGGTAAGGACGCCAAGGAGCTGATGATGATCCTTGGTGAAGCCGCTCTGACCGAGATAGACAAGCTCTATGCAAAGTTTGCCGATGAGTTTGAGCAGAAGTATATCAATCAGGGTTATCGTGCGGACAGAAGCATCGAAGAGACTCTCGATATCGGCTGGGAGCTGCTTCGTATACTTCCCCGTACCGAGCTCAAGCGTATAAAGGATGAGTTCCTGGATAAGTACTACGCTAAATAAGAAGGAGTAGCGGATGGCAAATAAAACAGTAACAGCTACCAGAATGGAGCTGACGCGTCTTAAAAGGAAGCTTATAACGACCCGCAGGGGTCATAAGCTCCTGAAAGACAAGCGTGACGAGCTTATGCGGCAGTTCCTTATGCTGGTACGTGAGAATATGGATCTTCGCAAAAAAGTGGAGGCAGGTCTGGCCGCAGCCAATAAGAACTTCGTTCTGGCTAAGTCCACCATGAGTGAAGAGGCTGTGAACGTGGCTTTCATGACACCAAAGCAGGAAGTCTCTCTGGATGTATCGCAGAAGAACGTCATGAGCGTGGACATCCCGGTATTTGAATACCGCACGAGGACTTCGGATCCCAATGACATCTATTCCTACGGTTTCGCGTTCACCTCTTCTGATCTGGACGATGCCGTAAAGAGTCTGTCGGATCTGCTGCCGGATATGCTCAAGCTGGCCGAGACAGAAAAAGCCTGCCAGCTGATGGCTGCCGAGATAGAAAAGACAAGGCGCCGCGTTAACGCTCTTGAGCATGTGATCATCCCCGAGACCGAAGCCGGCATAAAGATGATCACGATGAAGCTGGATGAGAACGAGAGAAGTACACAGATCCGTCTGATGAAGGTCAAGGATATGCTCCTCGAAGATGCTCACCACTACAAAGAAAGAGAGGCATAGTGCCTATGGCGCATGACCCTGTACTCTACAGGAAGCGGCTGATACCCGATGAATGCGTGAGGCTCGACGACGACAAGGTGATCTATCGTGACGATGATATCATCGTGACAAAGTGGAAAGCCCTGCATCCCAAGCCGAGACTCGACCACGGATACTCCTGCTACTTCCTGAAGAGAAACTACAAGGTCAGCAAGTTCCTTTTCAGCGATGACAGTCTGATATACTGGTACTGCGACATCATTGACTACACACATGATGAAGCCGACGATTCGTACGTATTCAGAGATCTTCTGGCAGACGTGATAGTCTTTCCTGACGGCTTTGTAAAGGTGATCGACCTCGATGAGTTCGAAGAAGCTCTGGACAGATCGCTCATCACGGAAACAGATGTCCGCATGGCATTAAAGACTCTGGACAACCTGCTGCGAACGATATATGACGGCAGATTTCCCGAGCTCCAGGACGAGATAGAAAAGAGAATATAGTTCATTAAAAAGAGGCAGGCAAAGCCTGCCTCTTTCTTTATGCATTTCTATATTTACCTTACTGTCCCGCTGCCTTATTCTCCGACTCCGAACCTGAAGGCTTGTTTGCTGTTGCCTCTTTCGATGCCTCTTCGGATGGTTTCTTAGATGCTTCCTCCTCGGATGCCTTCTTTGATGCCTCTGCTTCCGATGCAGCTTTACTTGCCGCTGCCTCCGATGCTGCCTTGCTTGCTGCAGCTTCAGACGCTGCCTTACTTGCTGCCGCATCTGATGCCGCCTTATTTGCCGCAGCTTCCGATGCTTCCTTGCTGGCTTTTTCCCTTGATGCCGCTTCGGACGCCTCCTTGCTGGCTGCTGCCTCCGATGCCGCTTTGCTTGCCGCTGCCTCTGATGCTGCCTTGGATTCTGAAGCATCACCTTCAAGCGACTCTTCTACCGTGCCATAGCCTGATGCCACACCTGTCCAGTACAGATAGAAGACATGATGACCTATGACGGTACCCTTTATTCCGGGCACTACAGTCCTGAAGAACAGACACTTTCCTATATTGTTGGCTCCGGCAAGTACCTCGTCCGCAGCCTTATAGCATGTTTCATTGGCGCCTTCCGCAAGTCTTATCGCAAGTCTTCCCGAACGCACCGGCTGGAACTGCATCGGCTGATACACCACGCCGGCTATCGTATTGGGAAAGGCTGCACTTCTTACTCTGTTCATTATCACGGCCCCGACAGCTATCTTTCCGGCATACGGCTCTCCGCCGGCCTCACACTGTATGATCGCCGCAAGCAGATCCCTGTCTCCGGATGCTATGGACACTTCGGAGAGGTCCCTGAACTCCATCTTCTCTGCTTTTTTTGCCAGCTCTTCCTCTTCCTTCAGCTTTGATTTCAGCTGGGATATGGTCTGCTGTCCGGCGAGCAGCTTTGCTTCATATGCCAGTGCTTCCTTTTCCTTTTCGGATATTGCTCCGGCATAGCTTACGAGACTGTCCTTGGTGCTGTCAGCCAGCTCCTGCAGATCCCCCGCTTCCTGCTCCGCTTCTTCGTAAAGCTCCTGAAGCTCTGCGTTTTCTTCCATAAGGGCTTCCTTCTTTTTTGCCGCATCATCCTGCAGATTCTTGAACTTGACCAGCATCTTGTCGTCATAGTCATTCATCTTTGCTATGTATACGGCCTTATTAAGGAAGTCTGCCATACCGCTTGAATTGAATAAAAGGTCGTATATGTTGTCAGCTCCGGATTCGTAGATCTTGCGTATACGCATCTTCACAAACCTGTACTGCTCACTGGCCTGCTCCACGGCATTCTCGTATTCCTTTTCAACCTCAGATATATTGGCTTCTTTTTCCTCTATCTGATCCTGCAGATCGGACATCTGCTCCGATTTCTCGTCTATCTGTTCATTCAGATTATTCAGACTGTTCTGTATCGCTCTTTTGGAGTCCTTAAGCTGATTCAGAGTGCTCTGTGTCTCACCGAGCTGCTGCTTGGTATTCTGCTGTTCCTTCTCTGCTTCTTTGATCTTGTCGGTAGTACTGTTTGCATATGCCCCGGTCAGGCTGCCGGTCAAAGGTTCTGTCATGACAGCCAGCATCAGTGCCATACATATCAGCTTTCTGACTTTTTCTTTCATAGATCTATGATAACCTTCCTTCCGCTCGGCTCATATCGTCTGTATGAGATCCCCGCGGAATCAAACATTTTCTTCGATGCTATCGTAGACGGTGTTTCGGCATATTTATCAGACTCATATACCACCGTTCGTATACCGGTCTGTATTATCGCTTTCGCACACTCGTTGCAGGGAAAGAGCGTCACGTAAAGAGCCGCGCCTTCAAGCCCTGTGGTCCCTCCCCTGAAGTTCAATATCGCATTGAGTTCGGCATGGGTCACATAGGTGTATTTTACGGAAAGTGCATCCCCTTCTCTTGCCCAGGGGTAATCGTCATCGCTGCACCCTCTCGGGAAGCCGTTGTAGCCCATGGACAATATCTTGTGGTCCGGGCTCACTATGCAGGCTCCCACCTGGGAATTGGGGTCTTTGGAGCGCCCGGCCGTAAGCTTGGCTACTCCCATAAAATACTCATCCCATGTGATATAGTCGTCTCTTTTATCTGTCATTATCCTCTATACCCTTTATGCGTCTGACGTGTCTTTCTCCGCCTGAAAACTCCGTTTCCATGAAGATGTCCGTGATCTCTTCAGCCAGTCCGTATCCCACTATGTTGGCTCCGAGTGCAAGCACATTCGCGTCATTATGCAGTCTTGTCATCTTTGCCATAAGTCCGTTTGTACAGACAGCTGCCCTGATACCTTTCACTCTGTTGGCAGCTATGGAAATGCCGATCCCCGTGGTGCATATCACTATGCCTCTGTCAGCCCTGCCGTCTGCCACTTCGTATGCGACCTTGCGTCCATATTCCGGATAGTCCACTGAGTCCGTCGAATCACATCCGAAATCCGTTACCTCGTAGCCCTTCTCTTGCAGATGCGGTATCAGCTTCATCTTGAGCTCATATCCGCCGTGATCGCATGCTATCGCTATTTTCATCTTATCTTCCTCCGTTTATCTTACAACTGCCTGTGTGTAATATGTGTTCTTAAACTGTGATGATTCTGTGTCCTGCAGCCTTTTCCAGCCGGTTCATGATGGCCTGTCCGAGCTTCGGAGTCTCAAAGCACTCCGAATAAATGTATTCCACTTCCATATCGTCGAGTTTTCTGAGCACTGCAAAAAGTCTGTGGGCTATCTCATCCTCATCCTCTGACGATCCAATATCCATCACGTTATCGCAGCTGTATCGACCTGCATTATCCGTGGATGAGATCACCGCCGCCTTCTTTCCGTTTTTCTTAAGCTCCTGCGTGAGGCTGTTTATCTTCCGGATCACATCCGCCGCGTTTCCACGCACGAGAGTCAGCTCACCCTTCGGTGCATAGTGTCTGTATTTCATCCCCGGAGCCTTCGGGTGTATGCCTTCCGCCATGTCTGCTCCCGCAGATATGGCAGGATCCGCTGTCACCTGTCCCAGAGTATCCCGCAGACTCTCCAGACTGATATAACCCGGTCTTAAAAGACAGGGTACATCTCCTGTCAGATCTACTATGGTCGACTCCAGGCCTATGCACACCTCTCCTCCGTCTATGATCATGTCGATCCTTCCGTCGAGATCTTCTATGCAATGCCCGGCTGTGGTGCAGCTTGGTCTTCCCGAGCGGTTCGCCGAGGGCGCCGCTATGTATCCTCCCGCTGCCAGGATGAATTCCTGTGCAACAGGATCCGCCGGGAACCTTACCGCTACGGTGTCCAGCCCTCCGGTAGTCTCATACGGCACAACATCTGCCTTTTCCATTATCATCGTAAGAGGCCCGGGCCAGTACTTTTCTGCAAGCTTTACGGCGGCTTTCGGTACCTTCTTTACTATATGATCAAGATCCTCCATCCTCGCGATATGCACTATCAGAGGATTGTCGGAAGGTCTGCCCTTTGCCTCGTAGATCTTTCTCGAAGCGTTCGGATCCAAAGCATTTCCTGCCAGTCCGTACACCGTTTCCGTAGGTATGGCCACGAGTCCGCCTTTTTTTATGATCTCACCGGCCTCCTCCATGACCCCGGCATCCTTTACCGGATCTCCGCAGGCCTTTACCACACGGGTCACACGCCCGGAGGATAGTAAGTCGTGATCGTATCCCATATATCAGGTGTCTCCTGGGTCAGCTTCCAGCATCCTACTCCGCCCAGATCATGCGCTGTCATCACCGTCAGTTTGGATGCTATGCTCTGAGCATCCTCAAGCCAGATACTGTACTGTACGCCGTCCCTTTCAAAGGATGCATAGTTCTGGCAGGTCTCTGCATCCCACACAGCCTGTATCCCCTTATCTGCGAGGAAGGTCTTTGCGTCGGCCATTCCCATACTCTCACATGACAGGGTTCCGTTCTCATATGACCATTTTCTCGTATAGAACGGGATCGCATTGATCACCTGTGCTGCCGGTACCTCTTTAAGCGTATCCTCTATGCCCTGTGTGACAAACCCTATCGATGCGACAGACCCTGCCTCTGCCGAAGCGGCGGTATGCTCGTCATAGCCCATTATTATCACATAGTCGGCGACTCTGCCCTGTATGTCTCTGCGATAAAAGTCCGTATAGTCCTGCGGTACATAGTTGTCTATCGACAATACCAGGCCCGTTGCTCTTGTCAGTATCGAAAGCTCCCTTAAGAACTGAGCAAGATCGTCACCTGTCTCTCCCGACAGCTGCTCGAAGTCTATGTTGATACCGTCAAGTCCGTACTCTGCGGCCTTTGTTATCAGCTCCTGCTCCAGGGCGAGCCTCGATGAAGTACGTGACAGGACTGCATTCGTATCTATCTGATTCGTGAAGTTGTCTACGACTCCCCACACCTCATATCCCTTTTCATGGGCGAGTCCTACATAGGAAGCACTTCCCAGATCCGAAAGATGTCCGTCATTATCTGCTATTGCAAACCACGTCGGCGCTATCACGTTCATTCCCCTGGTGTTCGCAGTTGCTTCCTTAAAGTAGGAGTTTGCATCCGCTACCGCCACATTGTGAAATCCCAGCACTATCTTATGAGGGCGCAGCAGCTTCTGATAGTTACTGTCTGCCTCGGCTCCTCCCGAAAGGGCCGGTGCCGCCTGTGTCTGTTTTCCCGACAGAGCTTCGGTCTCTATATATCCTTCTACCGCCTGGATACGTACCTTTGACCAGTCCGCACCTGCTTCTTCTATCTCAACGACATCATCCTTGTCCAGATCCATCAGTATGGGACTCTTTTTGTCTGCGGATACTCTGAGCTTCGCATCCTCCTGCAGACTGTCCTGTACCTTATTCTCTGCTGTCGTGTTTATCTCGATCCTTGATGGGTCCGAATAGATCTTGTATTCCAGAGGAACAAATCTGTTCAGGAATGCGAGTGAAATATATACCTCATCATTAACCAGATAATCGGATCCTTTTGCTCCCTCTACTGTCTTTGTTGCACCTGTAACGAGCAGATGCTCTTCGGTGCTGTCGTAGTAGAAATTATCATAATAGCTGTTGGCCATACTCATGGGGATATATACCGCATCACCCTGTATCAGCGCCTGTTCTTCGACTGCTTCACCGTCAGATATCAGCACGGTCTGGTCAGGAGACGTTACCCCAAAGTACTCGTTCAGATCCTGATGTTCTCTTGAGCTGCCAAACTCCTCTGTAAGGACATTTAATAGAAGCACTGCAGCTATGGCTGCTACTACGAGAACTGCCATTATAAGAGGCAGTTTACTGCTTTTCTTTTTCCTTCTTCTGTTGTTTCTGCTGTTATATCGGCGGGAATCCTCGCGTTCATATCTTCTCGCGCGTTCTCTTCTCTGCCTTGCAGCATCACGACCTTCTCGCATGCCACCTTCCTGAATATCAATAAGTTGTATTGTTAAAAAACACAATTACGATATATTGTATCACGTTTTATGTAACCTGTAAAATGATCCCCCGTCATATGCATGTCTTTTCTCCCTAAAAGCTTCGGGGCGCCTTTGTCAGGATACTGAAACCACACATGAGCGGGGGATCCAGGAGATCTTACTTTACATGATCATACCGAATCTGGACCACATGGTTATTCTTGTCGGTGACATAGTCCGGCATATATACCTCATCCTCTTTCACCATCATTATGTTTACTACTTCGCTTGGTGTACAAGGTTTATCCTCGAAATAGATGGGGATACCGTTTTTCTGATATCTGCCAAGCATCATCATGAGTTCAAATTGAGAATCATCATATCTCATGCCTAAGTCCATAAAAACCTTCTCCCTTCGTTGAAATCATCCGACCATATGGAGATCCTTTCCCGTGATATATCGCCTGTATGATCGCCTAAAGCCAACGTAAAGTGATCAGATAAATGGATAAAAAACAGCTCTGAAATAAATGCATTGTCGTCTTGAATTTGAATGTCCAGGGAAGAATATTTTGATACGGCATGCCGTATTAGAAAAAGTGACGTCCCTTATCGGAACAGACGGGCGAAAAATGATCGATCACCCGAAATATTGATCCCTATTATATAATCGGTCACCTCCTTTGTTCCGAAGATTTCCGATCACTTTACAATAAGGCACTATAATCCTTGAAAGATCATAAATCAATACATTTATCCAAATTTCTTCATTTTGTCGAAAACGTGAATACTGTGGATATCAGGTTTGTGGTAGAATAAAGAAATGGTCAGCGTGATAGTCCCGGTATACCGGGCAGAGAAAACATTGGAAAGATGTGTCGGCTGCATACTGGCACAGGATTATAAAGATCTGGAGCTGATACTGATAGATGACGGCTCCGATGACGGCTCGCCCGCCCTATGTGACTGGCTTGCAAAGGCCGACAGCAGGATACGCACGTTCCACGGAAGCAATACGGGTGCCGCCGGAGCCCGTAATAAAGGCATAGAACTGGCAAAAGGTGAGTGGATATGCTTCGTTGACAGCGATGACGTCCTGTCACCTGTATTCTTAAGCACTCTCATACGACAGCTTATAGATAACGACGCTGACATCGCGGTATGTGCACATGAAAAATGTCTTGAAAGCGACATCCCGGATGTACAGCATACAAAGCTTTTCTTTGATACCCATACCAGAAAGACCGCTACCCCTCCCGCCCTGTATCACGGCCTTGACGGCCTTAAGGCCCTGCTTTACCAGCGAGGCTTTATCAGTGCTCCCTGGGGAATGATATCAGCCAGATCCCTGTGGAAGGATCTGACTTTTCCCGTCGGGACTGCGGCAGAGGATATGGGTACGATATACAGGCTTTTTGCTGCCGCTTCCACAGTCTGCTACACCGACAGGATACTTTACGGATATGTCCAGAGTGCCTGTAACACGGTATTTTCCACTTCATCGGAAAGAAATCCGGATTACTACATGCACAGTCATGATATGCTGGACTATGTCCGCTCTACATATCCCGATTGTACCAGGGCCGCTGAGAGCAGACACTTCTCCGCCTGCTTCCAGATCCTTTCCGAGACCTCACCCGAGCAAAAGGACAGCGAGCTTGTAAGAAAGATCTACGACGATATCAAAGCCCTCCGCAGGGATGTTTTGTTTGATAAGGAAGCCAGAAGGAGAAACCGTGCTGCCGCCTTTGCTGTTCATTTCAGCATTCCGGCAATGCATCACCTTCTGTACCGCAAGTATAAGAAAGAGTATCCCCCCTCATGACAAGAGTAACCCTTGCAGAGTATCAGGGACGTTGCGACACATCCCACCGTGCAGTCGGGCACGCTCCGAAGGTCCTTCGTGAATATATAGACCTTAATCGTTCTTCATGCGATCTGGATGTATATGCTCCCGAAGTCATACTTCATGAAATAAAAGACATATCAGATATTCCCGTTCATACCCTTGACAGTCACATAGTGATGAAGAGCGGCAATTCAGTCTTTGAAAAGATAAGGAATAAGTTCCGCATGTTTTCAAATATCCGCCATGTACTGAAGCATTCCGATGCTGATATCGTATGGTTTTTCAATGTGGAGTTCTACCTTTTCCTTTATCTTGCCCTGACCGGAGCTCACGGAAGGCGTATCGTAGTCACCTTATTTCTTGACGGATATCATACGGGTGCTTTAGCCTCCCTGAAGCAGAAGATATTTGAGACAGGCCAGAAAAGAGTTTTCAGATGCATCTCTGCCGGTCCTTCCTTCTCGTTCAAAAACATGCCTTACAGCTTCATCCCGGACTATATCTATGACGGATCTGTATACGATAAGTACCGCACCATGGAAAAAGAAGACTATGTCGTATGTCTTGGCACCATGGACAGCGGCAAGCAGCTGGAAGATCTGGTAGCCGGCTTCTCCTCGATCTCATACAGACTTATCATAACCGGTCGTTTCTACGATAAAGAAAGGCTTGAAAGACTCAAGGCAGCCGCCACGGATAACATAGAGATATCAGACTCCTATCCGTCCGCAGAAGAATATCTTTCTCTGATAGGACATGCACGATACACCGTTCTTCCTTATTCGAAAGAGAACTATTCTCATCAGACTTCCGGCGTGATGCAGGAAGCCCTGTTTACCGACAGCATAGTTCTGACATATGAAGATATCCTGGCCGGCAACAGTATACCGGGACTTGGCTTTACATCATACTCTGATATCAAAGACTCTTTGCTGTCAGCCGATGGCAATCTGGAACGCAATGCCGGCATCCTGAAAAAATACGATGATCTGCGCCGTTCCACGTATGATCGTGATATTATCCGCGAAGGCTACAGGAGAGTTTTTGAATAGTTGCTTTTTACATATGTCTATTGTAGAATATCTGAACAGAAAGCTCATGTTGTAAAAGGAGGAAATATAAATGGCTCACGTTATCAATGATTCTTGCATCAGCTGTGGCGCATGTGCTGCACAGTGCCCTGTAAATGCTATCTCTGAGGGAGACGGCAAATTCGAAGTTGATGCTGCTACATGCATCGATTGCGGTGCCTGCGAAGCAGGCTGCCCTGTAGGCGCTATCGTAACAGAGTAAAGCTTATCGACAACAAAAGACCCCTGAGCCCGTACCGGGATCAGGGGTCTTTTTATGTGTTCTTATCAGATCAATGCCAGCTTCTCAAGAGCATGTTCTGCCACGATTATCTCATAGTGTTCTCTGATCCTGCCCTCTGCAGCTGTCGTACATTCCTCCATGTGTCCGTACTCTGTTATGATATTGCATACCTTGTTAAAGGTTTCCGGACTGTGCTCGGATTTCCTTATCACAAGATAATACTTTCCTTCCTCAGGATTCTTGTACAGGGCATTCTCACCGTTGTATATACCCTTCAATATCTTGGCTACACGTATCACCTTGTCCAGATCATCAAAGGAATAGAGCTTTGTGAGGTCCACCTGGATCGTGATCTTTACTTCCTTGGACTGGCCTTTATCGGCTATTCCCAAAGACTTGCTGGCAGTGATGCTGTCGCCTGAGTCATTGGCTACAAGGTTTGCCTCTGCCTCCTGTACCTGTTCCTTCAGCTTGCGGAAGAGATCTATGATATCATCCGCATTTCCGGGATCTCTCCTCTTGCTGCCCTCAGGCTGATCTCCCTCTCCGATAAGCGGCGCAAACTTTGAAAACCTCGTGTCGAGCTCCTCCGGATCCTCCACCTTGGTTATGATGAGTACTATCGCCTCGTTTGAAAGAGGGATCGCCTCTATCATAAGAGGGATATCCTCCACCTCAAATCCAAAGCGGCTCTCGGCTTCACGCATCATATCCCTGAAGAGATTTTTAGCCTTGTCTGTACCGTAAGCAAGCTCACTCATCTTCAGATTTCTGGAGCTGAGGTCATTTTTCGTAAGTGTACATCTTATCTGTCTTTCGTTTACTTTCTCTATCTTCATCGGTCTGTCCCCCTGACGTATCCCTGCACGGTGTTTCCTGTATTTCCTACTGTTCACGCATCAGGTTTTCAAATTTCGTAAGCTGGGCGATCCATGCAAGTGATACCGTTCCTATGGATCCGTTTCTCTGCTTTGCCACTATGATATCGGCTACGCCCTTTCTGTCAGAGTCCTCTTTATTGTAATAATCATCTCTATATATAAATAATACCACATCTGCGTCCTGTTCGATAGCACCCGATTCACGAAGATCCGACAGCATGGGTCTGTGATCGGTTCTCTGCTCTACCGCTCTGGAAAGCTGCGAAAGTGCCAGGACCGGACACTGCAGCTCTCTGGCAAGTGCCTTCAGGCTTCTCGATATATCGGATATCTCCTGCTGTCTGGACACCTCTCCGCCGCGGCTGTTCCTTGTACTGCTCATCAGCTGCAGATAGTCTATGATGACCATGTCGAGTCCGTGTTCAAGCTTATGTCTGCGGCATCTGGATCTCATCTCAGCCACAGTGATCGCTGTATCATCTATTGCCAGATTGGACTGACCTATGACTCCGGCACTCTCTATGATGCCCCTCCATTCATCGTCGTTCAGGTTACCTACCCTTATATGAGAAGAATCGACTCTGGACTCCATTGCCAGCAGTCTGTTCACCAGCTGCTCCTTTGACATCTCAAGCGAAAAGAAGAGGCAGTGGAAATCCTTTTTAAAGCATGCATACTGGGCTATGTTCAGCACGAGAGCCGTTTTGCCCATGGACGGTCTTGCCGCCACCAGGACCAGGTCTGTCTTCTGGAAGCCTGCCGTCATCTCATCCAGGTCATCAAAGCCTGACGGTATGCCCGTGATCTTTGAATCGGCTTTGGCCACCTCCTGTATATGCCGCAGGGTGTCCACCACGATTTCCCGGATATTCTTATTCTGCGATCTGCCCTTATTCTGGACCAGATCGAAGATCTTCTTCTCCGTATCCTGCAGGATGCCTTCTGCTTCGCCCTCGCCTTTATAGCACTCATTTTCTATATCGGCATTTACTCTTATCACCGATCGCAGGATCGCCTTGTCCCTGACTATCTGAGCGTAATGCCTGACATTTGCTGATGTAGGCACGGCATCCACTATCTCGGCAAGGAACTGCGGGTTGGTGATCTCGCCGGGTGCACCCTTCTCTCTGAGCTTCTCCTGGAGTGTCACCGAATCGGCAGGCTTCTGCTCGTTAAAAAGCTCCACGATGGCTTCAAAGAGCAGCCCGTACCTCTCTTCGTAAAAATCGCTCCTCTCCAAAAGCTCAGTGGCTATGAGTATAGCCTCCTTCGTGTCATCAAGGATCATGGATCCTATGACCGAACGTTCAGCTTCGGAAGAATGCGGCGGTATTCTTTTTATCGTATGTTCATCGCCCTGCATATCACCTTATTCTTCAGGCAGGACATCTACCGTAAGGACAGCCGTCACATCGGGATGCAGTTTCACGTTCACCTTGTATGTTCCGAGGTTTTTAAGTGCATCGGGAAGTACCAGCTTCTTTTTATCAAGCTCTATTCCGTTCTGCTTCTTCATCTCAGCCGCTATCTCCTTCGAAGATACCGAGCCGAAGACCTTACCGTCTTTTCCGCTCTTCACCTTGCATGTGAGCTTAGAAGCCTCTATTTTTGCAGCCAGCTCTTTGGCCTCTGCAAGCTTTTCCGCAGCGATCTTTGCTTCGTGAGCCTTCCTCAGTTTCACGTCGTTCAGATTCTTGCTGTCAGCCGGGACTCCCAGATTCTTTGTGAAAAGAAAATTCCTGGCATAGCCCTCCTTCACTTCCACTATATCGTCCTTCTTACCGAGGGACTTCACATCCTCCAACAATATGACTTTCATTATGCCAGTGCTCCTTCCTTTTCCATATCATCTATTATCTGTTCGAGTTTTTCCTTTGCTCCTTCGAGAGTAACATCCGAAAGCTGTGCTCCTGCAATGTTCATATGGCCACCGCCTCCTAATCTCTCCATTATCATCTGCACGTTGACCTCATCTATGGACCTTGCGGATATATATATCCTGCCCTGATACTCCGTGAGTACAAAGGATGCCTTCACGGAGTTGATGTTCAAAAGCTCATTTGCCGCCTGCGAGCCCACAACAGTAGGGCTTGCCAGTGTGTTTCCGTCATATGCCGATACTGCGTATCTTCCAAGATAAAGCTCTGCACGCTGGACTATCTCAGCTCTCGCCTTATAAGAGTCTATATCGTTTCTAAAGAGCTTCCTGACTCTGGTGATATCCGCTCCGGATCTCCTGAGGAAGGCTGCCGCTTCGAAGGTGCGTACACCGGCCTTGGCCATGAAGTTATTTGTATCTATCATGATGCCTGCATACAGGCTGTCCGCTTCTATGCTCTTGATCCGGATGCTGTCTGATATGTACTGCAGTATCTCAGCGACCATCTCGCAGGCACTTGATGCAAACGGCTCTATATATGAAAGCGTAGCATTCTCTATAGTCTCCGTACCGACTCTGTGATGGTCGAGGACCACTATTGTCCTCAGCTTTCTGAGCAGCTCGGGACACTCGGTGATGGACGGCTTGTTGGTATCCACGACCACAAGGACCGATGTATCGCTGTCCGCCATCTGCAGAGCTTCAGCGCTGGTGACGAACATATCCGGTTCATAATCCGGATCCTCCGAAAATGCATCTACGAAAGAGCGTATTGACTGTGTCACCGTGTTGATGACGATATGACATTTCCTGTCCAGCTGTCTGGTAGCCCTGTATATTCCGACCGCAGCGCCGAATGTATCTATATCCGTGATCTGGTGTCCCATACAGAACACCCTTTCCTTCTGCTCTATAAGCTCACCGAGCGCATGCGCTTTTACTCTTGCCTTGACTCTGGTGTTCTTCTCTATCTGCTGGCTCTTACCGCCGTAATATGTTGTCTTGTCGGCAGCCTTGACCACCGCCTGATCGCCGCCTCTGCCTAAAGCCAGATCTATCGCACTCCTTGCATACTCGGCATCATCGGCAAGTGACCGTCCTTCCATTCCAAAGCCCATGGACAGGGTGACCGACATCTCATTACCTATTTTGACAGTCTTTACATCTTCCAGGATATCAAACCGGTTCTCAAGCAGCCTGTCAAAGTGTATCCTCTTCATCGTGATGAAGTATCTGTCTTTTTCCGTATTCTTCACCACGGCATCATAATCGGCAAAATACTTCTTTATCTTTCTGTCTATGAGAGCCGTAAGCAGGGAGCGTCTTACTTCCTCCACGTTCTCCATTACCTCGTCATAGTTGTCGAGATAGATATAGCCGCATACATTCTTCTGTTCTTCGTTTATCCTCTTGAGGTCATTGACTTCAGTCTCATCAAACAGGAACACCGTTATCAAAGACCCCGTGAAATTCTCGTCATCGATGATGAGAGATTCACGTCCCATGTTAGCCATGGATGTGCATCTGATGTCAGCTTTGAAGTCCCTGCCCTCGATGGAGAAGCTCATGGTGATATTTTCTTTTTCCTTCGGGAGTTTGTCTTTTGTAAGCTCCGGGACTATGGATGTGATGGATCTTCCGAATGGAACATCCCTGCCGATGAGCAGGCAGAACTCGTTGTTGCACCATATGAACCTGCCGCTGTCGTCGAGCAGTGCGTACGGAAGGGGCAGCCCCTTAAGCAGACCCTTCTGGACCTGTCCGAAGCTTGTGGCAAAGTTCACCAGATCTCCGGCTATGGTGCTCTTATTCGCAAACCGTATGATCAGGGCGATTATAATATAGATGATATCCGCTATAACAGCGATAGCTCCCGCGTCGCGGTTCACAAAGCATATCCCTATGGCTACCAGAGTGAGATATACAGATAAAATGATGGGCCAGTCAGCATAGAGCCTGAGTGAACCCACGAGTCTTTTTTGCTTAAATCTTTTTTTCATTTTTCAATAAAATTCCTGAACAAACTTAATTCCGGAAAGATAGTCCTTTTCCATCTCAATGGATGTTCCCTTGGATCTTTCCATGTCCACCAGCACTCCGTCATCATCATACATCGGATGTACCATGATCTCCACGGAAGACATATCCGGTATATTGCTGCCGTAAAGCCTGAAATCTCTGAAAGACCCGAAATAGTCCGTAACATTTACAGGCATTTTCTTCAGTCTGTCATTATATCTTTTCTTATAATATCTCTTTATCAGCGGCATCCTGTCATACACATTCCTCGTCAGTCTGACCGAGCGTATGCCGTATGCCGTTATCAGGGGCTCTATCGCCGTCCATATCGCTCTGTCCGTGTGCACATGATGATGTGAATCAAGGTGCTTGTCGGCAAAGCCGTATTCCAGATACTTTCTTATCTGTGCCTCAGACTCTTTCCTTGCAGCTGCTATCTCCTCTTTGGTCAGATACAGCCTGGAGTAGGTCTTTTTCGCAAATGCTGCATTGAAGCTGCCGTCTCTGTTGCAGAAGCATCTGAATCTTTTTATGTCGTCCGTTAGCGGCCGCCCGCTTGTAAGGTTCAGATGGAGGCCCACACGTTCATGCCAGCCGTTACTGTTCGCAAGCTCCACAGCTTCATCTGCATAGTCCATGTTGACCATCAGCGTTGTACTGCTGATGTACCTCATTCGGAAGCACTCGGCTATAGCCGCGTTCACATCCTCCGAAATCCCCAAGTCATCGGCATTTACTATTATTTTGAGCATACTGTTTATCTTATACGAAACAGAAAAAAACTTCAACCGGACTTGAAAGCAGCCTGTATTTGTGATAAGTTATTCTTCCGTGATATATCCGCCTTGCTCACATGCATAGGGTGTGTGGGCCGGAAAAGACCATAAGGAGGTAAATAATGAACAAGTACGAATTGGCCGTTGCTATCAACGGACAGGCCGAGGATGATGCCAGAAAGGCAGCCCTCGACAAGGTGAGGGGACTCATCACGCGCTTCAAAGGCACCATTACTTCAGAGGATGATTGGGGTAAAAGGAGATTTGCCTACGAAGTAAACAAAGTCAAGGAAGGCTACTATGTCTTCATCAAGTTCCAGGCTGAGCCCGAGGCTATAGCCGAGATCGAACACCGTATCAGGATAGTAGATAATGTATTCAGGTATCTCATCGTTTCCGATGAGAAGGAGCTCTCCGTCAAGCACGAAGAGGAGAAGCCTGCTGAATACGAGGATGAATCTCCTGCTGACAGGACTCCGGCAGCCAGTGCTGCAGAAGCAGATGCACCTGCTGAGGACGCTGAAGCTGATACCGCTGCTGAAGAGACAACGGCAGAATAATTGGTGACACAGGTCACAGAAAGTGTAGGGCAGAATAATGAATAAAGCAATGATAGTGGGGCGCCTTACAAGAGATCCTAACGTGAGATACTCACAGGGTGAGAATCAGATGTGCGTAGCACGCTTCACACTGGCAGTAGATCGCAGAAGGGGAAGAAATCAGGACAACGGAGGTCAGACAGCTGATTTTATCAGTTGCGTGGCATTCGGCAAGACCGGTGAGTTTGTAGAGAAGTATGCCAGAAAGGGTATGAAGTTCGATGTAGTCGGACGTATCCAGACCGGCAGCTATCAGGACAAGGACGGCAAGACCGTCTACACTACGGATGTCGTAGTGGAAGAGATCGAGTTCGGAGAAAGCAAGAATGCAGCTCCTGCGAACATGGGTGATTACAGTGCTCCGTCAGGCGGAAGAGAAGACACGGATCAGGGAGCACAGCCTGTGGACGACGGCTTCATGAATGTTCCGGATGAGATAGACGACGAGCTTCCGTTCAACTAAACAAGAATAAGGAGATTTTACTATGCCATATATGAAGAATAACGATCATACAGACAGACCCAGAAGAGGTGGAATGCGCAGGAGAAAGAAGGTTTGCATCTTCTGCGGTAAAGACGGTGAGATAGATTACAAGGATGTAGTACGCCTTAAGAAGTTCATATCCGAGAGGGGCAAGATCCTTCCCAGACGTGTGACAGGTACATGTGCAAAGCATCAGAGAGCACTGACTGTTGCTATCAAGAGGGCTCGTCATCTTGCACTGCTTCCTTACGTTGTAGAATAAGAACAAAAGCCTAAAGCAAAACGGCTGTCCGAAACGGACAGCCGTTTTTTCATACCTTATACCTTTATCGCTCCGAGCACCTCTCCTATCGCTCCGTTTATCACAAGATCCGCTCCTGCTTCCCTTCCCGTAATGCCCTTGTTGATCAGTACCAGCTTGTGGCCCCGGTAATAGTCGATAAGCCCTGCCGCGGGATATACCACAAGGGATGTACCGCCTATTATGAGCATGTCGGCATTTGTGATAGCCTGTACGGCCTGTTCCATGGTATACATGTCAAGGCCTTCCTCATAGAGCACCACATCGGGCTTCACTATCCCTCCGCAGGCATCGCACACAGGCACACCTTCTGACTGCCTGATGTATTCCATATCAAACTGCTTGTCACAGTCCATGCAGAAATTCCGTGTAACTGTCCCGTGAAGCTCATATATCGTCTTCGAACCGGCCTTATGATGCAGCTCATCTATATTCTGTGTGATCACGGCCTTGAGCTTGCCGGCCTGCTCAAGCTCGGCGAGCTTCAGATGTGCGGCATTGGGCTTGGGATCCATGCCGCTGCCCACCAGAAGGATCTTTTCCTTATAAAACCTGTAGAATTCCGCGGTATTTCTCATGAAGAAGCTGTGTGAGAGTATGGTCTCCGGCGGATAATCATATTTCTGATTGTACAGTCCGTCCTGACTCCTGAAATCCGGTATGCCGGATTCTGTAGACACTCCGGCTCCTCCGAAGAAGACTATATTATCCGAGCCGTCCACGAGTTCCTGCAGCTTTGCAACCTTTGCTTCCAGTTCTTTATCCATGTCTTTGTCCCCCTTTCAGCCGAGCATCGATACTATCAGATCCACCATCTCACCTACATTGGCAAGCTTGCCGACTTCCTTGATGTCGAATTTCAAACCGAATTTCTTTTCCATGGCTATGACGAGGTTTATGTGCTCTATCGAGTCCCAATCTTCTATATCCTTAGAGTTGGTCTCATCGACCACCTCGAGATCCTCATCATCAAAATTATCTCTGAATATTTTTCTGACCTCGTCAAATACTTCTTCCCTTGTCACAGTGATCCTCCCCTGTCATTCTCTTACCATTATATCCATGCTTCCGCGCAGGACCTTTTCACCCCTGTCGTTTTTCATCGTCACCTTGAGCACTATCATTCCAAATCCGTCATGTTTCTCCGTGACTTCTCCGGTAACCTCTATCTTATCGCCGGGAAAGACAGGTTTTGCAAACTTTACATGTATCTCCTTGATAAGCGAACGCTCACCGGGCATATACACGCCTGCAAGTGTAGACATGAAGGATGCCGTGAGCATCCCGTATGCCACCCGTCCGTCATATCCGTGTTCCTTTGCGTACTCCGGATCGGCATGCAGCGGATTGGTATCCCCCGTCATCCCCCTGAAAGTATCAAGCATCTCCTCCGTTACGGTTACGGTGAAGCTTTCTTTCTGGCCTGTTGTTATCTCATCATAAGTGTATTTATTCAATGCTTTATCCTACCTTTTCAAACAGTCCGCACTCCAGCAGTTTGTCAATCAGAGGTATCAGCATATCCGCCGGTTGTTCTATGATCTCCGATATGGCGATCAGATCGTTCGTGCCGTCGGCATATGCTATCAGATCCTTAAGCGCCAGCGTCTGCTGGTATGTTTCCTTGGACGACATAGTGGGGACCAGACCTCTTTTTCCAAGCTGCGGCTCCCCGAGAGTAGTTGTACGATACTTATGGTCATACTCAATGAGCGATATGCACTTTGTCATTACATCATACGACCCCTGCAGTCCTTCGGGCGAGATCATGTCCAGATTATCCGCACTGGTATGATACTCCGGATATATATGGTACTTGCTCCTGCAGAAGCATACCATCGGTATGTCCACTCCGGGCGCCTGATACTGCCTCTCATCAGATCCCCTCTTTATATACGGATATTCATCGCATCCCTTACCCGACATCCTCAGCACATTTCCGAGGACCCTGTCCGCGTATGTATCGGCATATCTCGAATGCACTATGCTGTATGTCCTGTCGTCTCCTACACACGTCAGATTGAAGGCTGCCTTCACGTGTTTCTGCAGATGCTTAAGATTGCGGCTGATATAGGTAATGGCACCTATCGTCTCAGGAGCCAGCACCAGCCTGTACGAATACCTCCTCTTCGGCATATCTGCTATATATCTGGCAAGGGCCGTCATCAGAGCGGGACCGCTGCATTCGTTATTCGCCATCGAAGGATGGCACGTATATGAGGAAAAGAATATCTCTTCTTCACTCTCTCCCGAGAAAAACATCTCTCCGTATGTCAGTGATCCGGGCTCGAGCGTGGAGCGTATCACTGCATGATAGTTGCCGTCCTTTAGCTTGCTGAACCGGTCATAAGTCATGGAAAAGCCCCATCTGGGAGCATAATAGCTCGTGACATACGGAAACACATGCGGCTGATCCTTAAGGTAATACAGATGTTCCTTCAGTTCCTCGAGAGGTATCGTGACATCTGTAGGTACCGAATAACCAAGGACGTGGAGATTTGAATCCTTCATGTCGACGATACGCTCGCCGTCCGGTCCCTCAAGATAAGCTTCATCGCAGTTCCATTCGTCCGGTACCGTCCAGTCCAGGACTGCTGTCCCGCTTGGCACTTCGTGCATCTGTATCTCTATATCCGGTATGTGGCTCTGCAGTATGCGAAAAGTCTCTCTTACCGCGTTCCCTGTGATACTCCTGTTCAGAGGGAATATCTCCTCGCAGAGCTCATACATCATCTGTCCTTCTGTCATATCTACCGTCTTCTCCTATCCTGTATCACAGGCTGTATTCGCAGAGCTTACTGCTCTTGTGATAGCGTACGTCATCGGCTATGATATCATACGTCCTGCCCATGTCTATGGTCTTCATGGGGATCCCGTTTACCTCATATCGTCTGGAGGCTCCCGCTTTTTTGAAATCTTCTTCATAGGGATAAATAGTCACGAAAATATCCGCTCTGAGATCCCTTACATGCATGCAGTAAGTACGTTCGGAATAATTACCTTCTGCATCGATATACCCTGCCGTAAAGTTCTTCAGATATCTGTAGGGCACACTGATCATTTCCTCTACATAGTGGACAAAGGTATAGCTGTGCTGGCATTCCACGTCTATGAATACGTTCTTTGTATCATGTTCTCTGCACCATGAGAACGGGCTGTTGGCTCCAAAGGATGAACGGTTTTCCATGGCGACAAGCTCATCCGCTCCTTTGCCCCATACCGCAAATGAATAGATCGGATGCGCAGTCCTTTTGAAATCGTCTCTTTTGAGTACTACCTTGCCTATGGATCCGGTCTGGGAAGGAGACTTCCTGATGTCGAAAGTCTTTCCTTTGCAGAAGTCCCAGTTAAATGTGGGGATAAGGATCGTCCCTTCAGGGCCCACGATATCAATGACCGAGTCTATGAGTACGTTCAGATCTGTATCATCACCATGTTCGATACAGCTGTACAGAAGTTGTTTCACATCCGATGCGATCCAGACGGAGTCACCTCTTTCCAGACCGAAGTGCTCCGGTATGTCTTTAAGCTTTACATATCCATCCATTTTGAAAAATCTAATCCTGAGTTGTCAGCTTCAGCCTCGTGAGAGCTCTTGCAAGCGCCGCCTGCATCATTCGATATTCCCTGTCCGAGATCTTCTGTCTGAGTCTCTCTTCCGCCCTCTCTTTGGCTTCTCTCGCTCTTTTCACATCTATCTCATCCGGCTTTTCGGCAGTGTCTACCACTATGGTGCATCTGTTATTGGCCACCTGCATGGTCCCTCTGCCTATTGCAGCTTTATGCCACAGGTCATCTCCGTCCTGATAGCGCAAGATGCCCTCCTGCAGTGCAATGATCATTTCCTCATGCCCGGGAAGTATACCCATCGCTCCGTCTGTAGCGGGTACAACGAGGCTCTTCACTCTGCCGAAATAAAACATTCCGTCCGATGAGATTATCTGTGTGGCGAAACTGTTCATATAGTCTTTGCTTTCTCCGCTACTTCATCTATGGTTCCTACATTAAAGAACGCTGCCTCCGGATAGTTATCGGCCTCCCCGGAGATAATGGCTGCAAAGCCCTTGACCGTATCCTCTATGTGTACATATTTACCCGGAGTTCCCGTGAAATTCTCCGCCACAAAGAAGGGCTGTGACAGGAAGCGCTGTATCTTCCTCGCCCTGACTACCGTGGTCCTGTCTTCATCGGAGAGCTCCTCCATTCCGAGTATTGCTATGATATCCTGCAGTTCCTTGTATTTCTGGAGGATGGACAGCACCTCGTCTGCCACCTTGTAGTGCTCTTCTCCGACTATATCCGGTGCAAGGATACGGGATGTGGATTCCAGTGGATCCACCGCCGGATATATACCCTGCTCCACTATCTTTCTTGAAAGCACCGTCGTCGCGTCAAGGTGTGCAAAAGTTGTCGCGGGTGCGGGATCCGTCAGATCATCCGCCGGCACATATACCGCCTGTACGGATGTTATCGATCCGTTCTTCGTGGAAGCGATCCTCTCTTCAAGTGCTCCCAGATCCGTAGCCAGTGTAGGCTGATATCCCACAGCTGACGGCATACGTCCGAGCAATGCGGATACCTCCGACCCGGCCTGTATGAATCTGAAGATATTATCTATGAACAGGAGCACATCCTGATGCTCCACATCTCTGAAATACTCCGCCATCGTAAGTCCGGTCTCGGCAACCCTCATCCTGGCTCCCGGCGGCTCGTTCATCTGTCCGAATACAAGTGCGGTCTTCTTTATGACACCGCTCTCATTCATCTCGCTCCAAAGATCATTACCCTCTCTGGATCTCTCGCCTACTCCGGTGAAGATAGAGTAGCCTCCGTGCTCCGTAGCTATATTCCTGATCAGCTCCTGTATCAGCACCGTCTTGCCGACGCCGGCTCCGCCGAACAGGCCTATCTTTCCTCCCTTTGCATATGGCGCTATCAGATCTATGACCTTTATACCTGTCTCGAGTATCTCCTGTACAGTAGACTGATCGGAAAAGGCCGGTGCCTTTCTGTGTATGGACCAGCGTTCTGCCTTTTCAAGTTCCTCAGTAGGAAGACCGTCTATGGCGTCTCCGGTGACATTAAAAAGCCTGCCCAGATTCTTCTCGCCCACGGGAACCGTGATCGGCGCACCTGTTGCTTCCACCTCCATACCCTTTGAGAGTCCCTCGGAGGCTGAGATCATGATGCAGCGCACCTTGTCGGAGTCGATGTGCTGCCGCACCTCCATCACGCATTTTCTGCCATGATTGTCCACAAAGAGGGCCTCCGATATACGGGGCAGTCTCTTATCCTTTTCAAATCTTACATCTACCACAGGTCCCATGACCTGTGCTATGTATCCTTTCATGTGTCTCTCCCGTCTTCCTGTACGATCATACTGTTGACACTGTTGTTCTTTTCATTATGTGTTAAGAGCTTCGGCTCCGGCTGAAACTTCAGTGATCTCCTGTGTGATGACCCGTTGTCTCACACGGTTGTACTCCATCGTAAGATCCCTCGTCATGGAAGCTGCCGCATCGGTAGCTGTCTGCATGGCAAGCATCCTGGAGTTCTGCTCGGCACAAAAGCTCTCCAGCAGAGCACTGTATATGTATCCGTTCATGTAGTTCGGAACTACTGCCTCTATGACAGTTTCCGGAGAAGGGCTGAAAATGAACTCTTCGTTGGTCACTCCTATGGCGAGCATCAGATCCACCTTCTCTACCGATGATACCAGCGGCAGTATCTGGCGCACTCTGATCTCTGTATCAAGTGCCGTCTTCATCGCTGTATATATGATCCTCAGGTCATCTATACCGCCATTTTCAAATACATCGAGTATCGTACTGCTTATCAGTCTGCCCACATGATGAGTCGGGTTCTGTGCGGAGTAGTCGAAGTCAGGCTCTATCTTCACACCGTGATTTTCAAAATACTTTCTCCCGGTCTCTCCTATCACAAAGAGTCTGGAATGGCCGCCACTCTCTTTCATGAGTCTTTCCGTCTCTTTAACGACGTTCATATTGTAAGCTCCGGCAAGACCCTTGTCTCCGGTGATCAGCAGATAACCGTGAGTCTGTTCTTCTTCAGGCTTATCTGTCACTCTGAGATAGGGATGGTCAGATTCGGGCATGTGGCGTAAAAGTCTTTCGACCAGATTTTTCAGAGCGCTGAAGTAAGCGGTGTTCTTCTCCCGGTTCTCCTTGGCATGACGGAGCTTCGTCGTGGAGATCATATACATCGCATTGGTGATCTTCTGTGTGCCCTCTATGCTGTTGATGCGGTCCTTTATCTCTCTGAGCTGTGCCAATTCTTCTGGAACCTCTGCACCGTCTTTATTATCTTCTTCTTCAGATCATCGGAGAGGACCTTGGTACTCTCCAGCTCTTTTATAATCTCAGCCTGTTCTATATCAAAGTTGTCCAGCAGTTCCTTTTGGAAGAGTTTCACCTCTTTGGGATCGATCTTTGCAAATATCTTTTCACTTGCAGCCACAAGTGTGATCACCTGATGCGGCATGCTCATCGGGGTAGCCTGCGGCTGTTTCAGGATCTCCATCAAAGACCTTCCGTTGGCAAGCTGCGTCTGTGTCGCATCATCCAGATCTGATGAAAACTGAGTGAAGACTTCCATTTCCCTGTACTGTGCCAGATCTATCCTGAATGATCCGGTGGCCTTCTTCATGGCCTTTGTCTGCGCAGCTCCTCCCACACGCGACACCGACAGACCTACGTTCACGGCAGGCCTCTGGCCTTCTGCAAACAGGTCGCTCTCCAGGAATATCTGACCGTCCGTTATTGAGATCACATTTGTAGGGATATAAGCGGATACATCTCCTGCCTGAGTCTCTATAATGGGCAGTGCGGTGATCGAGCCGCCTCCCAGCTCATCCGAAAGCCTGCTGGATCTCTCGAGCAGTCTCGAATGAAGATAGAATACATCTCCGGGATATGCCTCTCTGCCGGGCGGTCTTCTTAAAAGCAGGGATATCTCCCTGTATGCCACCGCATGCTTCGACAGATCATCATATACTATGAGTACATCTTTCCCTTTATGCATGAAGTATTCCGCCAGTGCCGTACCTGCATACGGTGCAAGATACTGCAGCGGAGCGGGATCGGATGCAAAGGATCCGACTATGATGGTATAGTCCATGGCCCTGTGTTTTTTCAGGTTTTCTGAAAGAGCCGCAACCGTAGATGCCTTCTGGCCTATGGAAACGTATACGCAGATGACGTCCTTGCCTCTCTGGTTGATGATGGTATCCGTAGCTATCGTCGTCTTGCCGGTCTGCCTGTCTCCTATGATCAGCTCTCTCTGTCCCCTTCCGATAGGGAACATGCTGTCTATGGCAAGGATGCCGGTTTCCATGGGTACTGCCACGGGCTGTCTGTCAATTATTCCGGGAGCCGGAGACTCTATGGGCATCTGTACGCTATCCTCTATGATGCCTTTGTCGTCTATGGGATCGCCGAGAGAATTTACTATCCTCCCAAGCAGACCGTCTCCTGCCGGGATGCCTGCAGCGGCTCCGGTACGTACCGCTTTCTCGCCCTCATATACTTCGTCATCCGTTCCGAAGAGTATGCATCCTATATTATCTTCTCTGATATCAAGGACCATGCCCCTGACACCGCTTTCGAAGATGACTATCTCTCCGTACTCGACATGTGAAAGTCCTTCGATACGGGCTATACCGTCACCGCAGAAGATCACATGGCCTATCTCATGACCCTTTGACTCAAAAGTATGGGAATCCGCCGCGTTCTTTATGACGGAGATGATGTCTCGCGTTCCGCGGCTTTTGCCGAAATCAAGATCAGCCTCATCCATGATCTCTTTGGCTCTGCCCACAAGACTCCAGTCATACTCGTCGTCCCCTACCCTCAGTATGAACCCTCCGAGTATGTCTTTATCTTCGATCAGAGTGAGATCAATGTCATCAGACGATACACTGTATCTGTCTGCAAGATATTTTTTGAAACGTTCTGTCTGCTCTCCGGTCGGTGCCACCACGTAGCGGAGAGAAGCTTTTATCATCGTCTTATTCATTCCGGCTCACATTCGACAGGAACTGGTCGTACAGCTCGCTGTTTGACTGATCTGACATATTCTGACCCGCAAGTCTTGCCGCCACATCAAACACTACGCGCTCCACTTCCTTATCCCGTGCCACCTCCGCAGCACTCTTCAGTCTGCCTGCTTCCTCTGTTGCGCTCTTTAATATATCAGCTGCTTCCGCTTCTGCTTTCTTTATGATAGCGTCGCTTTCAGCCTTTGCCTTTTGAGATGTCTCATCAAGCAATCTGGCCATCTCTTTTTCAGTTGCTTCAAGCTTGGCCTCATATTCCTTTTTGGAACGCAGTGCTTCGTCTGTGACTCTGTCCGCCGCAACGTAAGTGTTATCGATCTCTTCTTCTCTTTTTTTGATAATGTCATCTACTCTTCCGAAGAGAAATTTCTTCGCAAGGAAAAAGAGTATCAGGACATTGATGATCATGAATATGAAATTCACCAGATCAAAACTGAGCATTATCTATGCCTCCCGTATACAAATATGCCTTACAGCATGAAGATGACAAGTATGGCTACCAGCATGCCGTATATGGCTGTTGCCTCTGCAAGAGCACAACCCAACAGCAGCAGGGTCATTATCTTGCTGTGTGCTTCAGGCTGGCGCGCTACCGCATCCACAGCTTTGCCTGTGGCCAGTCCTATTCCTATTCCGGCTCCGATGCCTGTTATCGCGGCAAGCCCCGCTCCCAATGCTATCATGTTCTATTCCCTCCTCTGTATACTGAATAATTACTACTCTACTGCTTCGTTTATATATAATGATGTCAGGAATACGAATACGTATGCCTGAAGCAGACCGTCAAAAAGATCAAAGTAAAGGCTCAGTGCTGCCGGCAGGACAACCGGCACAGCCATCTTCACAAGCTCCATGATCACGTATGCAGCCAGCACATTTCCGAAAAGTCGCATGCACAGTGACAGCGGCTTGATCAGAAGCTCGAGAACGTTCATAGGCGTCATCAGTCCGATGGGCTTAGTAAAGCCCTTGAGCCATCCTCCCACG
This sequence comes from Lachnospiraceae bacterium, assembly GCA_016280355.1. Lineage (GTDB taxonomy): Bacteria > Bacillota > Clostridia > Lachnospirales > Lachnospiraceae > NK4A144. The sequence goes on from JAEEGO010000013.1 coordinate 34,799, forward strand.
TGATGCTCTCTTATGGCTGCGACCTGCACCAGAACTATGCTCATAAGAGCAAGAGCTATGGTCGTGCGCAGATCCCTCGTAGGCGGTGCCACATCAAAGATGCCGACTACGTTGGAAACACCGATGAAGATGAGCACGGAAGCCAGATACGGAACATAGCATTTGCATTTTTCATCCATGTTCCCACCGACAAGCTTCTCGATCCATACTACAAAAGCCTCTACGGCAAGCTGTCTCTTTCCGGGGTTCTTGACTACGAATCCTCTGGTAAGTATCAGC
>JAEEGO010000128.1 GCA_016280355.1 Lachnospiraceae bacterium
GGTGTCTGTCCGCCCACTATCAGATTCTGGAAGAGTGAATATCCCGAAAAGCCCTCTGCCGATACGGCATCCCTGCACTTGTTCAGGTCGTTGAGCTTCACCCATACGCAGTCGATGAGCTCCTGTGCCTCGTCTCTCGTGATGACACCCTCTGCTATATCCTTCGCATAGTAAGGATACATATACTGGTCGAATCTTCCCGGAGATATCGAATGGCCGGAAGACTCTATCTGTATCGTCTGCTGCACGAACCAGAATGCCTGGCAGGCTTCCCGGAACGATCTCGCCGGATACTCGGGCACGTGAGCGCACACCTCGGATATCTGTATCAGCTCAGCCTTCCTCTTCGGATCGCTCTCCTTTGCGGCCTCTTCCTTTGCAAGAGCCGAGTATCTTCTCGCATACTCGATCACTGCATTGCATGAGATGAGCACTGCCTCCAGGAATCTTCTCTTTGTCGCATACTCCGCATCCCCGACGCACAGGCCCGACAGCACCCTTGAGGTCTGCTCCATTATCCCTCTCAGTCCCTCGTTTATCACTCTGTCATAATGTACGTTGACATGCCCCACGCCGTTGTAGTAATAGTTCCCCGGTGTGAAGAAGTTGTGATCCATGGCACGGAGAGTCTCGGGAGCCATATAGCTTCTGGCCAGCTCGCTGGTGGTCCTGCCCTTCCAGTAGGGATTCACTGCCCTGAGTCTTCTCTTGGTGTCCTCGGATATATAGAAGGGATCTGCTGTCCTGGTCTCCACCGTATCGAACTCGGCCTCCAGCCACTCATAGGAGAACTCGGGATAGGTCTGGCATCCTCTGGGTGCCAGTGTGGTGCTCCCCACTATGAGCTCCTCGGGACGGATGATGATGGGAAGGTTCTTAAGGATATGGTCAAAAGCGAGTGCTTTCCTCGTAGTCTCGGGGAGTCCTTCGCTCGCTTTATATGACTCTGTGATAAGCTCCGCCCTTGCAGGCTCTATTTCCGGCATCTTTTCGAACAGATGCTTTACCAGTCTTGATATTCTCTCTGACTTCGCAGCAGGAGTACTGTCAAAATCTCTCATGTCTTACCTCACTTCCGTTCATCCGGGATAAACTGTTCTGATGTTCTTCTGCTCGAGTACCTCGAGCCATCTGGCATCCGGCTTTTTATCCGTTATCAGTACGTCCACCCTGTCCAGACTGCACACCTGTGCGAAGGATGCACGTCCGAACTTTTCCGAATCCACTACCAGGTATATCCTGTCCGAGGCGTTGATGGCGGCCTGCTTCACTCCGGCCACCTCATCGTTCCCTTCAGTGACACCCCTGTCTATGTCCAGCCCGTTGCAGGATATGAAGGCTTTGCTCATGTGGTACTGCCTGATATCCTCCAGGGCCCTTCCTCCTGTCAGCGACATGGAGTCAAATTTCAGTATTCCGCCCGTCAGCATTATCTGTGCTCCGGGTATGTTGCCCAGGGTCACGGCGTTCTCTATCGAATTCGTTATCACTGTGAGCTTGTCGGTTTCCTTTTTCCTGACAGCTCTCGACAGGAACACAGTAGTTGACGATGCATCCATGAATATGTGATCACCCGGCTCTATCTCCTCCACTGCAAGCTCGGCTATCTGACTCTTCTTTCCGGGATTGATCTCGCACCTCATGTTGAAGGGGAGATCCGTGCCATAGTCCTCGTTGAGCACCGCTCCGCCGTATCCCTTGATGACATAGCCGTCCTTGTCCAGCTTGTCCAGATCTCTCCTGATGGTCTCCTCCGACACCTCGAATCTCCTGCTGAGTTCGTTCACGAAGACCTTCTTTTTCTCGTGTACTTCCCTTAGTATTAAGTTACGTCTTTCAGCCGAGAGCATGATCCGTGCGTTACCTCTGTAGCTTTAGAAAATGAATGGCATCAGATGCTCCGAGGGTCTCGGGATCACTGCCTCGTCCAGGAACATGCCCTTGTCTCCGGCTGCAGCCTTGGCCGAGTCAATGGCAGCCTGCACCGCGGATACCGATCCTGTCAGGGTCATGTAGCTCTTTCCGCACATTCCCTTGGCGAGCCTCAGCTCCAGCAGGTCCACTATAGCCGTCTTGGCAGCCACATCGGCAGCTACTATGAGCGCTGCCACATCATACGTTTCCAGCACGCCGAGGGCATCTATATCCGTACGCGGTGCTGTCCCGTATATAGCGGGGAAGATGGACTCGTGAGGATTGCCCAGGACGAAGGTGTCTATCACCTTGTCTCCGTATGTATACGCTGCCCTGTCCACCGAGGCCTTTACTGCCGATATCTCTCCCGATATCAGTATCACGAACTTGCCCGGACATGTGACCTCTGCCTGCATCAGTTCGACTTCGGCGGTCTTTGCCATGTCATCCGCCGCCTTGAATCCCGAAGATACAGTATTGCATTCCACCATTCCTATTGCCTTAGCCACGTTGCTTTCTCCTTAGCTCAATATCTGTCAGTTGCCTCTTACGAGTGTGATCTCTCTGTCGCCGACCGATCTTACTGTCCCGTCTATAGGACTGTGTATATTCACTGAGAGACCCTCGGCCGCCGATGCTATGATCTGTCCTCTGCTCACCCTGTCGCCTGCTGCCACCGCAGCCTTCGCGGGAGCACCGATATGCTGGCTCAGAGGCACGCTCAGCACTGAGCACTCTGTCAGCTCATCATTTATCGCAGCTTCCCTGTCATATGCATGCAGTCCCAGCCTGTGCGCCAGTCTGTGTACCGGCACTTTTCTCTCTTCTCTTCCTTCGGGCACGGGAGTAGCCTGCTTCTTCTCTACGGGTACGCCGCCGGCTCTCAGGGCCTGCTTGAACTCCTGGATTATCGTCTTCGGAGAAAGCCCCTGGGGGCAGGCATACTTTTCGCATATCCCGCATCCGCTGCAATACATTGCACCGAGGAACGGAGCGAGGTCCGTCGTGTCCGAGTTTGCCACGGCCCTCATGATCCTGTGGGGCTCTATGGGATGTCCCAGTGCATGCCTGGAGCAGAGATCCGTACAGGTCCTGCACTGACAGCAGGCAGACGACGCTCTCCTCTTCTCCGTTTTCATATCCTTATCTGCCTGCAGCACCAGCTTGTGGTCCTTCGGCAGTATTATGATCGCATTCGTAGTCTTGGTGATGACGGTATCTTCGTTTCCGAATCTGCCCATCATGGGGCCGCCCATCAGGTATGCCGGATCTTTTACGGTCACGTTTCCGGCCGCTTTCACCGCATCCCCTACTCTCATTCCCAGGGGCAGTCTCAGCGTCTTCGGCGTATCTATCTCGCCTACTATGCTCACCAGCTTGTCCGTGACGGGATGTCCCTCGTGCACGGCACGGTATATGTTGTACATGGTCTCCACATTGTAGACCACCACATTCTCATCTATGGGAAGCCCTCCGGGGCTTATCACTCTGCCGGTCACTTCATAGATCAGCACCACCTCGTCGCCCATGGGATATGCTGCCTTCAGCTCATGGATGCGCACCTTCGGGTAGTCCCCTATGACCTGACCCACAGCGTTTATCGTCTCTTTATACTCGCTCTTGATCCCGATGACTGCTTCTGCGGCACCCATCGTGGCCCTTACCTCATCGAGCATGCTGATGATCTCTCTTGCATGCAGGGCCAGGAGCTGCCTGTGGAGCTTCAGCAGAGGCTCGCACTCCACACAGTTCAGTATCACGGTGTCCGCTTTATCGGTCATCTTGGCATATGACGGGAAACCGGCTCCGCCGGCTCCCACCACACCGCTCTTTCTTGTGATCTCCTTCAGCTCTTCCAGGTTCATGAGCCGATGATCTCCATTCCGTCCTGACCGTCATCCACTATGCCAACGATGGCTGCATCCACCGGAGCATCCGGCATATCACAGCCTATCCGTGCTGCAGATCCCTGTGCCACGAGCACCTTTTCACCGATCCCCGCTCCGATGATATCTATGGCGATGAGATCCGTCCCGGTGTTCATGGTCTTTTCGGGCCTGACGATCATGAATTTGTTTCCTACCAGTTTTTCACTTTTTCTTGTGGAGAAGATACTCCCCATCACTGTCCCGATTATCATACAGGCATCCTTTGCTCACATTATCATAGCCGTGTCGCCCTGCTTGATCTGACATGCATTGGCTTCATCGGTATCAATATGCATCTCCAGGGAAAAAGAGGGGTCCACACGGATCTTTACCTTGTCGAGCACCGCTCCTCTCTCATTTCCCATCTTCACGGAGACATAGTCCCCGTCCTTCAGACCTGCTCCCGCAGCTTCCTCGGGAGTCATATGTATGTGACGTGCAGCTACTATGCATCCCTCCTGCAGATAGATGGCTCCTTTGGGTCCCACCAGAGCTATCGGTGCGGATCCGACCAGATCTCCCGACTCTCTTAAGGGTGCGTTCACTCCCAGCGTGCGGGCATCCGTAGCCGATATCTCCACCTGAGATGCCTTTCTCACGGGTCCGAGTATGCGTACATTCTCTATCGCACGCAGCTTCAGTCCCACCAGCGTGCACTGCTCGTTTGCAGCCCACTGTCCGCCCATAAGGTCCTTCTTTTTCGTCAGCTGATAGCCCTGTCCGAAGAGGCGCTCCACGTCAGCCTGGCAGAGGTGTATATGTCTGGCCGATACCCCCACCGGCACAGACATCCTGCCCTCTGCGCTGTTCTCTCCCAGCGCCTGTATCACCAGTCTGGTGATATATTCTACGTTTGTGCTGTCCAAATCAGCTCCGCCTTTCCCGTCTTCAAGCCTTCAGCTTGGGCAGTATCATCTCGACATCGTTGTGAGGACGAGGTATCACGTGTGTAGCAATGAGCTCACCGAGAGAAGAAGCTGCGTTGCTGCCTGCCTCTACGGATGACTTCACTGCACCTACATCTCCTCTTACCATTACTGTCACGAGACCGGATCCGATCTTCTCGGTGCCGATGAGAGTGACATTAGCTGCCTTGCACATCTGATCCGCTGCCTCGATAGCTGCTACCAGACCTCTTGTCTCTACCATTCCCAATGCTTCCAGTGACTGTGCCATTTTCTTTTCCTCCTTGTGTTCCTTGCTGTAATTAGTTAGTTTATTTGTTCATCTGCTCTTTGATATTAAAGTCCGGCGGATCCTGTCCGAGCATCCTGGATCCGCTTGCGGCCTCTCCCTTGCCCTTGAACCTGCTCGCGGAGAGAGCCACGATCTTTCTTATCTCTTCGTGTGGTGCCGGGAGCACTCCCCAGGCCACCGGGCGTCTGATATGTCCGCCCTCGGTCGCAGCCTGTACCGCTGTCTTCACGGCCTCCACCTCGCCTTCCACCACCAGGGTCACGAGTCTGCCTCCCAGCTTCCTCTCCCAGGTAGCCAGCTCGACTTCAGCCGCCTTGCACATCACGTCCAGAGCGTCTATCGCTGCCACCACACCGGTTATCTCGATGAAACCGTAAGCCTTGCTCATTCCTTATCCCTTAAACTTGGGGAGTATCATCTCGACATCATTATGAGGGCGGGGTATCACGTGTGTAGCCACGAGCTCGCCGAGCTTTGATGCAGCTGCGGTGCCTGCCTCTACAGACGCCTTGACTGCTCCCACGTCGCCTCTCACCATGACTGTTACGAGTCCGGATCCGATCTTCTCGGTACCGATGAGAGTTACCTCTGCTGCCTTGGTCATGGCATCTGCTGCCTCGATGGCTGCAGTGAGGCCTCTGGTCTCTACCATTCCTAATGCTTCAAGTGACTGTGCCATATCTTTTTTCCTCCTGTGAAATAATGTTTCTTAATCTTTATCCAATGCGCTGATCGTCAGCATCTTTTCCGTATCTTCCGTAGGTGACGGGATGATGTGCGTACATACGATGCCGGTGGTCTCTCTCGCCACCTGTTCCGCTGCAGCCATCGCCTCTCTCACATCCGATACAGCGCCGCGGAACTTCACCGTCACCAGCAGCGGCACCGGCAGCTCGTCTGCGTTCGCCGGCTTGTTCTTGTCGAACACCTCCAGCGTGACGTTCCCTGCCTTGCAGCCTGCATCAGCTGCGAGGAACGCACACACGAGTCCGTATACTTCTAATAAACCTACTGCCTGATGCTCCATCGTCTGCTCCGAAATCATGCATTGAAATGTCTACGGTTACTATGTGCCAATCTTTCTCAGTTGATCACCACGGCGATCTTGAGTCCGCTCATGGCGAGATTGGTCTTGAGCGCTTCATTGATGTCCTGAAGCGGGAAGCGGTGTGTAATGAGCTCCGATACGGGCAGCCCTATGCCCTTTGCTCTCTTGAGGAAATCAAAGGTGGTGCCGTAGTCCCTGAGGGTATATACCCATGAGCCTACGAGATTGATCTCCTTGGAGCACAGATCGAAATGCGGATTTATCTGAGCGTCTCCGCCGTTCACGAAGAAGCCGAGCTCGCAGAGCCCTCCGCCGTTACGTATGAACTTGTATATGTTGCTGTGTGCCTTGGGGTTACCCGTGCACTGGAAAGCGAAGTCGGCCAGATGGCCTCCGAATGAATCCTCCACTCCCTTGGTCAGTGCCTCGATACCCTGGAAATCATTGAAGTTTACTGTACGGTTCGCGCCGAGTCTCTTTGCGAACTCGAGCCTCTGAGCGTTTCCGTCCACTGCCGTGATGTTCTCTATGCCCATGGTGCGGAGCACTGCGATGCACAGCAGTCCTATGGGGCCGCAGCACTGCACTGCCACTCTCGCGTTGAACTTCAGTATGCCTGTGGTCTTCGCTCTCTCCACCGCATGCACCAGCACTGCGCTGGGCTCTATGAGGATGCGGCTGTCCAGATCCAGGTCGCTCACGTTAAATATGGTAGAGCCGCCTCTGATGAAGATGTAGTCGGAGAACCAGCCGTTGAGATGATATTCATCATCAGGCAGCAGTCCATATACATCCGCATCTCCCACATTCTGCTTGTTCAGATCGAACATCGTGATCTCCGGATTGTCCCTGAAGATCATGCAGGTCACTACCTTGTCTCCGATATGCAGGTCCTTTCCCGCGCTGTCCTTCTTCAC
>JAEEGO010000129.1 GCA_016280355.1 Lachnospiraceae bacterium
GAAGGATTCAGACTGTGTCAACAGCCCTTCACTCCTCAAGGAGCTCGCTTCTGATACATCATTCAGCAGCAAGATCCTCGGCGGACAGAATCCTTACCAGCAGCTTGCTGACGGCGCAGACAAGGTTGACATGAGCAACATCTCTGACTACGATCAGGGCTGCAACGAGTCATTCCAGGCAGCTATGAAGGATTACTTCGAGGGCAAGGTAGACTATGACAAGGCTATCGCTAACTTCCAGACAGCAGTCAAGGAGAAGTATCCTGAGCTTTCATTCTAATCCGGATCTGTTTGACAGATAACCTGATAGGATATCAATCGGAGCCCGCCCGCTTATAGCGGACGGGTTCCTTTTGTTTAACGATTTCGTCAGAATCCACAATGAAAATCTATTTTAAGTGCCACTTTTCGTCAAAATGTGCTATAATAATAGAGGTTTGTTGTGGGCTCTGAATACGGGGCCAAAAGTAAAATAACAAGCAGAAATGAGGTAAATTGTATGGACGGGGGAAAGAAAAAGAACGGAAATTCCAACGTGGTGAAGTATAACAAATGGGGTTATATCTTCCTGGCACCTTTCATCATCGTGTACTGTATATTTCAGCTGATACCTTTTGTATCGACGATCTATTACAGTTTCTTTGAGAATTATCGTTCGGGACTGAAGCAGATAGGACCAAACTTCATAGGCATGGGAAACTATGCCGAGCTGCTTTCCAATGCTGATATCTGGAAATATACCGAGAATACCTTTGTTATGTGGGTGATAGGCTTCATACCTCAGATCGTGGTATCGCTGCTCCTTGCATCATGGTTCTCGGATCCTTCCCTCAGACTGAAGGGACAGAGATTCTTCAAGACAGTCATTTACCTGCCGAACCTTATCATGGCAGCCGCATTCGCAATGCTGTTCTTCACGCTGTTTGCAGACGGAGGCCCGATCAATTCCATGCTGATCAATGCAGGAATACTGGCAGAGCCTTACAAGTTCATGTCCAATACCTGGAGTGCAAGGACGCTGGTCGGCTTCATGAATTTCCTGATGTGGTTCGGAAATACGACCATCCTGCTGCTGGCAGGTATGATGGGTATAGATACTTCGCTTTTTGAAGCGGCCGAAGTGGACGGTGCTACTGCCTCACAGATCTTCTGGAAGATAACGATGCCGCTTCTGAGACCCATATTCATATATGTGCTCATCACATCTCTGATCGGCGGACTGCAGATGTTCGATGTGCCTCAGATCCTGACGAACGGCGAAGGCGCTCCTGACAGGACCACGATGACGCTTATCATGTATCTGAACAAGCACCTGTTCAATAAGAACTTCGGAATGTCGGGTGCACTTTCGGTCATACTGCTCATCATTACCGGTATCCTGAGTTTCGCGGTGTTTAAGTTCACCACAAATCAGGACAACAACTGATAAAGGCACAGATCAAAGTAAAAGGAGACATACAATGGATACAAGACGAGTAAAAACTGGAGCGAGCGTTACGACAAGACGCATCATCGCATATATAGTATTGGTACTGGTGACATTCATCTGCCTGTTCTGGTTCTATGTACTGTTCATAAATGCCAGCAGAAGCCATTCGGATCTGACAAAGGGATTCACCCTTATACCCGGGGGATACCTGCTTAAGAACTGGGACAGCCTTATGCACAGCACACAGCCCGTGCTCCTCGGTATGAGGAACTCCCTGATAATCTCCATATCAGCGGCTGTACTGTCGACATATTTCTCGACAATGACGGCATATGCTATCCATGCTTATCAGTTTAAGATAAAGGATTTCATGTTTGCATTTATCCTTGCAGTCATGATGATCCCCACACAGGTGGTGGCACTCGGTTTCATCAGATTGATGGGCAGGATGAACCTGATGGATACATACATCCCTCTGATCATACCGTCCATAGCAGCCCCTGCGACCTTCTTCTATATGAAGCAGTATATGGAGTCCACACTGCCGATGGCACTGCTCGAGGCAGCACGTATAGACGGCTCCGGAGAGTTCCGTACATTCAACCACATAGTACTTCCGCTGATGAAGCCGGCTATAGCCGTACAGGCGATATTCACTTTCGTGGCAAGCTGGAACAACTACTTCACACCGGCACTGGTACTCACAACGGATAAGAAGAAGACACTCCCTATCCTGATCGCACAGCTCAGATCGGCAGACTTCCTGAAGTTTGATATGGGACAGGTGTACATGATGATCGCATTCTCGATCTTCCCTGTCATAGTCATTTACCTCATTCTCTCCAAATACATAGTAGGAGGAGTAGCGGTAGGAGCAGTCAAGGGCTGATATATTTCTCTATCAGATATTCAGAAGACCCGGGGAAAAGTCCCCGGGTCTTTTAGTCTGGCTAACGATAAATGTTTTCGTGATCATCCTGTAAGTGCAGAATTATTGTGTCAAAGAGGGGACGTTTATGATATCATGTCTTTCATGCAGCGCTTTGATATCATCTGCCCATGCCACTTCGGACTGGAGGCAGTACTTAAAAGAGAGATACAGGATCTCGGCTACGAGATAGCCAGGACGGAAGACGGCAGAGTCATATTCCACGGCGATCCCGATGCTGTGGTGCGCTCCAATATATGGCTTCGCACTGCGGAGCGTGTGCTGATAGACTGTGCAGAGTTTGAAGCCTGCACCTTCGATGACCTCTTTGAAGGCGTCAAGGCTGTGGAATGGGAGCGCTTCATACCGAAGAACGGCAGATTCTGGGTCAAAAAAGCTTCTTCCGTCAACTCGAAGCTCTTCTCTCCGAGAGATATACAGGCCATCGTGAAGAAAGCAATGGTGGATCACCTGTCGGGAGTATACGGGCTCAGCCATTTCGAAGAGGACGGAAATGATTATCCGCTGCGTGTATTTATAAATAAAGACCATGTGACCATAGGGCTTGATACGACCGGGGATTCCCTGCATAAGAGAGGATACAGGCCGGAAGCCAATGAAGCACCGATAGCCGAGAATCTGGCGGCGGCCCTTATCATGCTGACTCCGTGGAAGCCGGACAGGTATTTCGTGGATCCTTTCTGCGGCTCCGGAACCTTTCCGATAGAGGCAGCATTGATCGCAAGAAATATCGCGCCGGGACTGAAAAGGTATTTTACTGCAAAGAAATGGGAAAATTTCATTGACAGACAACTCTGGTCTGATAATATAGACGAGGCAAAATCAGAGATACTGACGGGATCGTCTTATGACATACAGGGCTATGATATAGATCCCGAAGCCGTGAGGATGGCAAGAGATAACGCAAGAAGAGCCGGAGTGGATGATATCATACATCTGCAGGAAAGACCGGTATCTGAGATGTCGCACAGCGGAAAGTACGGATTTGTGGTCACCAACCCTCCGTACGGAGAAAGGATAGGAGAGGCAGAAGATCTGCCGGGGATATACAGAGACCTCGGAGAAGCCATGAAGAGGCTCGATACATGGTCATTTTATCTGATCACGGCATATGAGGATGCAGAGAGAGGGATAGGCAGGAGAGCCGATAAGAACCGGAAGATATATAACGGTATGATAAAAACGAGATATCTGAGCTATCCCGGACCAAAACCGCCTAAAAGAAAGGAAAACGCGTGAAGGCACATTTATCATTGATAATAGTGATAATATCGACAGCAGTGTTCATGCCGCTGATGATCTTCATGTTTGCGAACAGTTCGGCTTTCGCAGGCAATATGGTCAGGGTGGAGGGCAGGAATCCCGACGGCGATATCGTTGCGATGGAAGACGGAGGCGAACTGCTTGAAGCAGACGGTAATGCCGTGATCGTAGAGGGAATAGATGATCCGGGCTCGGCAAGTCTTTGCATACCACTGTCCGACGATACAGATGTGAATCAGATCGGATTTGCCGATGATCCCGTCAAGGGAAGGATAGATATAGCAATTCCCACGGAAGTAAAGAATTTCTACTATAAGAATGAACTGACCGGCACCAGAAAAGGGATAACCGGGCTGGTGTATGACTACAAGAATAATGTCGCAAGATTTGTGCTTTCGACTGATAAATACTACATTTCAGCCCTGCATCTTTCAGGAGACCAGCTTTACCTGACACTGAAGACACCTAAGGAAGTATACGGTCATGTCTGTATCCTGGATCCTGCTCACGGAGGAGAAGATACCGGAAGCATGGCTTACGGAGTGAGCGAGAAGGATGTGGCGCTGGAGCTTGCAAAATCCGTGATACAAAGTGCCGAGGCCGACGGCGACGGAGGGTTCTTTACAGTAAGAGACGAAGACAAAGAGGTCACGGATGCTTATAAGCAGCATCTTGTGAGCATACTGGAGCCGGATGTGTACATCACGTTTGAGATGAGTGCCGATGAGAATACACGCACGACGAACGGAGTCAGCGCTGCGGCAAAGGACTCGGAGGCAAAAAAGATCGCGGATGATCTGACAGCAGCAATATCCGCGGCTACCGGACAGGCAAACCTTGGGGCCGCGCTGGACAGCAGTGTGGGAGGAGAAAAAGAAGTCAGAAACATCGTTCTCTATCTGGGATATATCACAAACAAGAAGGAAGCTCTGCTCGTAAACGACGCAGCATATGACGCTACGGCAGGGAAGGCGATACATGAGGTCCTTTCAGTGAATACGGATAATAAAGGCAATGAGTGATGATATGAAGATAGTATTTGCAACGGGAAATAAAAATAAGCTCAAAGAGATAATCGGTATCATGGAAGGCACCGGGTATGAGATCGTCACTGCCGCTGATGCCGGATATTTGACAGATCCTGAAGAGAACGGGAGCAGCTTTGAAGAGAACGCACTGATCAAGGCCAGAGCAGTCTATGAGCTGTCAGACAAACGATCGGTGATAATGGCTGATGACTCCGGACTCTGTATAGATGCGCTCGACGGTGAGCCCGGCATACATTCTGCAAGATTCATGGGACATGACACGTCGTATGACATAAAGAACGGAGAACTGCTTAAAAGACTGGAGGGCGTCGCCGAAAAAGACAGGACGGCAAGATTTGTATGTGCCGTAGCGGCAATCCTTCCTTCAGGGAAAGTGATAACTGTCCGGGAGACCATGGAGGGCCGTATAGCGTATGAAATATGCGGAACGAACGGCTTCGGATACGACCCCATTTTTTATCTGCCGGAGTTTGGCAGGACATCGGCTGAGATATCGCCGGGATCGAAGAACCTGATATCGCACAGGGGTAAGGCACTCAGGCATATGAGAGCCGTACTTGAAGAAGAGACTTCATGAAAGTACTGATAGTGAGCGATACACACGGCAGGCATGAGAATCTGGTCAGGGTACTGCGTGCAGAAGAGCCTGTGGATATGCTCATCCACTGCGGAGATACAGAGGGTGCGGAAGACTGGATCAGGGCGCGGACGCAGTGCCTGTCCGTACCGATAGTCAGGGGAAACAATGATTTTTTCAGCCGTCTCCCTTCCGAGCTCGAACTTGATATAGCAGGACATCATGTTTTTATTACACACGGACACGGATACGGCGTCTCAATGGGCACGGAGCGTCTTGAAGAAGAAGCGCGCTACAGGAAAGCCGAGATAGTGATGTTCGGGCATACCCACAAACCCTGCCTGATAAAGGATGACGATCTGTGGGTAGTAAATCCCGGATCCCTGTCCTATCCGAGGCAGGAGGGACACAGGCCGACATATTTGCTGATGGAGATCGAAGAGGGGGAGGAGCCGCGATTCAAACAGTGTGATATACTATAGTATAAACATATTAATATAACGAGGTGTGGCCCAGTTTGGTTAAGGCGCGTGGTTTGGGACCACGAGACCGCAGGTTCGAATCCTGTCACCTCGACTCTCTTTTTTGTCCGGGAAGCCAGTATTTACAAGGCTTCTCAGAAGTAACAAAAATCAAAAACTGTCAAATTTTGGTTAAGATTTGGTTAAGATTCTGGCTAGGACAGCTTTCTCTTGTTCAACACCTTCAATGCTTCTTTCGTATCAATACCCGTATAGTAGTTCTTTGTTGCCACATCGGGCGAATTGCCGAAGAGCTTGGCGGCAAGTATCACATTTCCACCGGAGGC
>JAEEGO010000130.1 GCA_016280355.1 Lachnospiraceae bacterium
ATTCCAGAAATCCTGTTGTCTTTCCCATTACCGTATCTCCGTTTATTTTTATACCGCAGCGATAGAGCTGAATGCTTCAAGCTCAGCGTTCTCATGTGACAGTCCCTGTTCCTCGAAGCGTCCGATAGCTGCCAGCATCTTCTGATAATCTCTGGGTATTATCTTCTTGAAATCCCGGACATAAGTCTCGAAATCTCCCAATATCTCCTGTGCAAGTTCAGATCCTGTTTCTTTCTCATAGTCCTTGAGGATATCGTGCAGTTCTTCCATATCGTACTTATCCTGCACTTCCTCCATGTTGACCATGTCCTTGTTGATCCTCCTGTACAGCGAATGATCCCTGTCGAGGATATAAGCTATACCTCCGCTCATTCCGGCTGCGAAATTCTTGCCGGTGGGACCGAGTATCACGGCTCTTCCGCCTGTCATATACTCCAGACCGTGGTCTCCCACGCCCTCGCACACTGCCGTAGCACCCGAATTTCTTACGCAGAACCTCTCGCCCGCTATACCGCAGACGTATGCCTTGCCGGAGGTCGCTCCATAGAGTGCTACATTTCCGATGATGATGTTTTCAGATGCACGGTATTTTGATTCTTTAGGAGGAATCACTACAAGCTTCCCTCCGGAAAGGCCTTTGCCGAATCCGTCATTGGCATCACCCGAAAGCCTTATGGTCACGCCCTTGGGAATAAATGCGCCGAATGACTGACCGCCGCCACCGACGGCTTCCACTGTATATGTATCATCAGCCAGCTTGTCCTGACCGAATCTCTTTGTCACTTCCGAGCCGAAGATCGTTCCGAATGCCCTGTCTGTGCTGGAAACGTCTATCTTCACGCTATGTTTGTCTTTATCAAGAAGCGGCAGGAGCACCTTCTCATCCGGAGTCCTTTCGGTATGGAAATCATACAGGCTCTCCGGCTCGAAATGCCTTTTTTCTGCCGTCGCAAATCTTGGATCAAGGATATAAGACATATCCACGCAGGCAGCACGCTTTGTCATAAGCTTGTCTCTTACCTTGAGGCAGTCGGTGCGCCCTATCATATCCTCTACCTTCCTGAAGCCAAGCTCTGCCATTATCTCTCTCAGCTCCTGTGCAATGAAATGCATGAAGTTGATGACATACTCTGGCTTGCCGGTGAATCTCTTTCTGAGCTTCTCATTCTGCGTAGCTATGCCCACAGGACAGGTATCCTTTGAGCATACCCTCATCATCATGCAGCCCATGCATACAAGCGGAGCTGTTGCAAAACCAAACTCCTCGGCACCGAGCAGTGCGGCTATTGCTACATCTCTTCCTGACATGAGCTTGCCGTCGGTCTCCAGTACCACTCTGTCTCTCAGCCCGTTCTCTATGAGACTGTGATGAGCTTCAGCCACACCCAGCTCCCAGGGCAGTCCTGCGCTGTGTACTGATGAATACGGAGCGGCTCCCGTACCTCCGTCATATCCTGATATCAGTATGAGTCCGGCACCTGCCTTGGCAACACCCGATGCAATGGTTCCGACTCCTGCTTCAGACACGAGTTTCACTGAGATCCTCGCTTCCCTGTTTGCATTCTTCAGATCATATATAAGCTCTGCCAGATCCTCTATCGAATAGATGTCATGATGAGGAGGCGGCGATATCAGCGACACTCCGGGTGTTGAGCATCTTATCCTTGCTACCCAGGGATATACCTTTTTGCCGGGCAGATGTCCGCCCTCTCCGGGTTTAGCTCCCTGTGCCATCTTTATCTGTATCTCTTTAGCGGATCCGAGATAAGCAGATGTCACACCGAATCTGCCCGATGCCACCTGCTTCACCGCAGAGTTCTTTATCGTACCGAACCTTGCCGGATCTTCTCCGCCCTCACCTGTATTGGACTTTCCTCCTATCGTGTTCATGGCGATAGCAAGTGTCTCATGTGCCTCTTTGGATAATGAGCCGTAAGACATGGCTCCCACCTGAAAACGCTTCACTATCTCATCCACGCTCTCGACTTCATCTATGGAAATGCTCTCTTCCGAAGATACGAAGTCAAGCAGTCCGCGAAGCGTATGCGGTCTGGATGCATCATCCACTCTTCCCGAATACACCTTGAACTGTTCATAGTCCCCGTTTCTTACAGCCTGCTGCAGATTCACTATGGTCTCGGGATCGTACAGATGATCCTCCTTGTCCCTTCCTGAGCGAAGACTGTGATATCCTGCCGAATCCAGTGAAGTATCCACTGCGAGTCCCAGCGGATCAAATGCATGATCATGCCTGAAGGATATCTCCTCCTCAAGCTCCGACAGTCCTATACCGCCTACACGGCTTACCGTTCCTGTGAAATACCTGTCGATAAGCTTCCGTGACAGGCCGATCGCTTCAAATATCCTTGCCGACTGATATGACTGTATCGTGGAAATGCCCATCTTGGCTGCTATCTTTACCACGCCGCTCAAAAGAGCCTTGTTGTAGTCATCGATAGCTGTATGATAGTCCTTGTCCAGTATGCCCTTATCTATAAGCTCAGCTATACATTCATGTGCAAGATAAGGATTGATGGCTCTCGCACCGAATCCGAGCAGAGCAGCCATCTGATGCACATCTCTGGGCTCACCGCTTTCGAGCACCAGTGATACCGCAGTTCTTTTCTTTGTCCTGACCAGATGCTGCTCCACGGAAGATACTGCCAGCAGTGAGGGTACGGGAACGTGGTTTTCGTCCACACCTCTGTCGGACAGTATGATGATATTGCATCCTTCAGATACGGCTCTGTCCACAGCTATGTTCAGCTGTTCCAGTGCCTTCTCAAGTGAAGTGTTCTTGTAGTAGAGCATGGATATCACCCTGGCTTTGAACCCGGGTCTGTCCAGCACCTTTATCTTGAGCAGATCGACTCCCGTAAGTATGGGATGCTCCACCTCGAGTACCGCGCAGTTGTCGCTCTTCTCGTTCAGCAGGTCTCCGTCGGAACCGATATATACGGTAGTATCCGTGACCACCTTCTCACGAAGCGAATCTATGGGCGGGTTCGTGACCTGCGCGAAAAGCTGTTTGAAATAATCAAAGAGCAGCCTCGGCTTCTCTCCCAATACTGCCAGCGGCACATCATGTCCCATGGAAACCGTAGGCTCAGCCGCATTCTCTGCCATGGGCAGTATCTGCTTCATCACATCTTCATAGCTGTAGCCGAAGGCTTTGTACAGCTTGTCCCTGGTCTCCTGATCATGGGTTTCTATCTTTTTATTCGGTATGGAAAGCTGTGCCAGCTGCAGCAGCTCTCTGTCTATCCATTCTCCGTAAGGACTGCGGAGTGCATATCTGCCCTTGCACTCCTCATCGGAGATGATCCTCTTCTGTTTCGTATCGACAAGGAGCATCTTTCCGGGCTCCAGTCTTGACTTCTTTACGATATGCTCCGGTGCTATATCCAGCACACCTACCTCGGATGACAGTATCAGTCTGTCGTCATCCGTCACATAGTACCTCGACGGTCTGAGACCGTTCCTGTCCAGAGTGGCTCCCAGTATCTCACCGTCCGAGAAGATTATCGCGGCAGGTCCGTCCCAGGGCTCCATCATCGTAGCGTAGTAATGGTAGAAGTCCTGTCTGGTCCTGTCCATGTTCTCCATATGCTTCCATGGCTCGGGTATCGTGATCATCATCGCAAGCGGAAGCTCCATACCGTTCATGTACAGAAACTCCAGCGTATTGTCGAGCATTGCCGAATCAGAACCCTGTGAAGAAATGACCGGATATATCTTGTCTATATCTGCCTCAAGCAGCCCCGGTCTCATGGTCTCTTCTCTTGCGAGCATCCTGTCCGCGTTTCCGCGTATCGTATTGATCTCACCGTTATGAGCGATCATGCGATAAGGATGTGCCCTGTTCCATGAAGGAGTGGTATTCGTAGAGAATCTCGAGTGTACGATAGCTATTGCAGTCTCATAGTCCGGATCTCTCAGATCGTCATAAAACTGCCTCAGCTGTCCCACGAGGAACATTCCCTTGTACACTATCGTTCTTGATGAAAGCGAACAAATATAGGTGTCTTCCGAAGACTGTTCGAATTCCCTTCTTACCACATACAGTCTGCGGTCAAAATCAATGCCTTTTTTCACGCTGTCGGGCCGTTCTATCACGCACTGCTCTATGGCAGGCATGCAGTCAAGTGCCGTCTTTCCGAGTATCCCCGGATTGGTAGGCACCTTTCTCCAGCCAAGTACTTTCATCCCTTCTTTACTGGCTATGATCTCAAGCATCCTCTTTGCGAAGGTACGCTTCAGTTCATCACCGGGAAGAAAGAACATCCCTATACCGTAGTCTCCCTCCCCCTTTACTTCGATCTCAACGTTCTTCAGGGCCGGACCGAAGAACTTGTGTGATATCTGGATCAATATCCCCACTCCGTCTCCGACCTCTCCCGTAGCATCCTTACCTGCCCTGTGTTCCAGCTTCTCCACTATCGACAGTGCATCTGAGAGCACACGGTTATCCCTGTGACCGTCTATGTTTACGATGGTACCTATACCACAGGCATCATGCTCCATTGAGTTGATCTCTTCATGCATCTTCCTGTAATCTTCTGCTTTCATTGCATCCTCTTCTTCATAAGAAAAGAGGCCACAGGGGGCAGTTCTCCCCATACGGCCTCTTCGCCTCAATATTGTGCTTATGCAAAAAAAGAGGCACTTGGACTGATCCAAGCGCCTTTGCTTTTACAAATCGTATACTATACCTCCCGGAACGTTTTTGCAAGTACTTTTTTTATGTCACAATACATGATTTTTGTCCTTGCTCACTTTGCTGCCGGCGATCGTGTTGCGTCTTCTCCCGGAAGCTTCCTTTTTCTTACTGTTTTTATTCTCTTCATTCTCCAGGTCGGAGAGGCTTACTTTCCTTTGCTTGCTGTTTGTATCATTTGCTGGCGGCCTTTTCATATCAGGATGTAATGCGCCTATGATGATGAATTTGCTGAATTCGCCGGAATATCCTTTTAGCACATTTCTCCTGAATTCAACGAATTTCTGATTGTCTTTTGACAGCTTCAGGCGGTCGGCTCCATAGCCTTTTGTGGCCTTGAACATGCCTGTATGCGTCCTCTCATATTCCTTTGATGTCCGCTCTATGTCATCAAGAACCCTATCCACGGTGGACAGACTGTCTTTTGAGGTATCAAGCTCACTGGCTCTTTTCAGGGCATCATGCATGGCCTCATATTCCTTGCCGTTCTTATGGCCTTTCTTTGACATACCCTCCAGGTCGGTAAGCCTCTTCTTTGCTTCCTCTGCAAGCTTTTTCACGGAGATTTCAAGCTGTGTCGCATCCTTGTCCAGACGTTTTGCTTCCTCGGGGCTCTGTTTCTGAAGCTCCCGTTCTGACTTAAGGAGCTGATCGCTCTTTTTTACGCCGTCATATAAGATATCTGCAGCCTTGTTAAAGTCTATAGGTTCTCTGCCTATAGTCTTTGCTACTGTCAACATCTCCGGTTCGGGAGTATGTGGAGGCAGACCGAAGGTCTGGAGTATAGTATCCGCAAAGAGCCTGCAGGTCCTGCCGTTTCCGTCTCCGAATACATGCTCGCTTATCGTCATGGTGTATGCAAAGGCCGCCAGCTTGATCGCCTGTGTCTTTCTCAAGGCCTCGTCCTTTGTTTGCTTTATCTGATTCATTCCGTCAGCGATCTGGGACAGGGTCTTGTATACATCTTCCTGTGCTATGAAGGTTCCGACGCCACTGAGTCTTCCTGCCATTATCCCGTGACCTCTCAGCTTGCCGCCCTGAGGATCGCCTATGCGGGCAGTCTGGTTCAGTCCCGAGAATGCATTATAGAGATCCCCAAAGCTTATTTTATCCTTCGCCATAAGCTCTGCAGAATAGATACGCGCCATTTCTCCTCCGGCATGGATACCCGTATTTGCCATGAGAGACTCCTTCAGATTTTTCTCGGAGTATTCACGTCTTTGTGTATCACCGGCCGGTACCTGGTTAAGCTCCTCCAGCCTGTCTTCTACCTTAACCTCCAGGGTGCCTGAATTGCCTGAGCGGGCTTCGTAGAGCACCTGTACCCTGTCTCTGTTCGGATTGTAATCGCCGATATCCTCTATGCCCTCCATAGGCTCGGTGGGCAGGGTAAATCCGCTCACAGTCTTTTCATATCCTTCATCCGTGTTCTGCGGAGTTATACTCCTGTTGCCTGCTTCAATGATCTCCTTCGTCCCGAGGTCGATCAGCCAGTTCAAGGCATACTCTCCCTCTGACTGCGTAAGATCGCTTTGGACAAGGGCTGACAGTATGTTTTTTTCCACGTCGGAGTATATCTGCTTTATCAGATCCACACCATTCACGGAAGCGGATCCTTTTGCCGCATCGTCTATCCTCTGATCCAGAGAAGCTATGGCTTTGTTGAACTCTTCCGTTATAATACGACTGGTCTTCATAGCATTGGCTCGTTCAGGAGCTTCGAACAGATAGGCGGTTTCGGAAGTATAATTGACAATGTGGGATTCGAGGGATCCTCTGATCATGTCCTTTATTGCCCTGATGTCTGTGTCATTGAGTTGGGCCTTGTCGTTTCTTCCTTTGATTATCGGCATATCAGTCTCCTGTTCTGTTTATCCTTATATGTTTTGGCCTGTTTTCGTCCGGGTATGCCGGATGTGCTTTGCCATATATATATTATACAGGTGATCGCAGAAAAATGAGCCTTTTTTTGGAAAAGAATCAGAGGAGTCAGCAGGGACGGTTCTATCTGACTCGTCTCCACTGACTCCCCTGACTTAAAAAAAGTCCCGGAGATAACTCCGGGACATCTTCTTTCTGTGTATTATCTGAGGGAGAAAAGGATCTGTCCGTATGTCGGGTAGGGAAGATATCCGTCTGGGATGATCTTCTCAGCCTTGTCTACGAAGGTACGCAGTTCATCCATATCCTTGAGTATCACATCATGATAGAATCTTGCTGCCTCAAGGGTATCCTCTATACGCTCTGCCCTCTCGGTATCATCGCGCAGCTGATGTATCTTGTTGCCGATGATCTCACTCGTATCGTCGAGAGTGTTGATGATATCCGACTCATATGAGCAGGGAAGTGTAGGCAGCAGCTGCTTCTTCTTAAGTGCCTCGTTCGTTACATCCTTCATATAGGACACGAGTCCCTGTGTGAAGTCTTTCCTGATCATCTCCTGCATCGTAAGAGCTTCGATATGTATCTCCTTGTTGTAGTTCTCAAGGAAGATCTCATACCTCGACTCTATCTCCACATCAGACAGCACTTCATGCTTCTTGAAGAGCTCTCTGTTCTTGTCGGAAAGAAGCTGAGGCATTGCATCCGGAACTGACTTAAGGTTGTAAAGTCCTCTCTTTTCAGCCTCTTCAAGCCATTCATCCGAATAACCGTTTCCGTTGAATATTATCTTCTTATGCTCTCCGAGCATCTTCTTGAGCAGATCATCTATAGCCTTGTCAAGCTGGTCTGCCGGTACATCCTTCAGGCTCTCGTATATCCTGTCAAGTTCTTCAGCCACAGCGGTGTTGAGTGCTATGTTGGGCTGAGCCACGGAAAGTGCTGATCCGGGCATCCTGAATTCGAACTTGTTTCCTGTGAAAGCGAAAGGTGATGTCCTGTTCCTGTCGGTAGTATCCTGAGTGATGTGAGGCAGGACATGTGCCCAGCTCATCTTTGCACCACCGGACTTGTCATACTTGGTGCCCTCTTCTATGGACTTCAGTACGCCTGCAAGCTCGTCTCCTACGAATACGGAGATGACAGCGGGAGGTGCCTCGTTTGCTCCGAGTCTGTGGTCGTTACCTGCAGTAGCAACAGAAAGTCTCAGCAGATCAGCATACTCATCCACTGCTGATATCACTGCCATCAGGAAGATAAGGAACTGCTTGTTTTCCTGAGGAGTCTTTCCGGGATCAAGCAGGTTCTCTCCGGTATTTGTGCTTATCGACCAGTTGTTGTGCTTACCTGATCCGTTGATGCCGTCGAAGGGCTTCTCGTGAAGCAGGCATGCATATCCGAATTTATCAGCCACCTTCTTCATGATCTCCATGGTCAGCTGGTTGTGATCTACTGCCACGTTTGCAGTCTCAAATACGGGAGCGAGCTCGTGCTGAGCCGGTGCCACCTCATTATGCTTTGTCTTTGCAGGCACTCCGAGCTTCCAGAGTTCCTTGTCAAGCTCGTGCATGAATTCAGCTACCTTGGGCTTCAGTACTCCGAAGTAATGATCCTCCATCTCCTGTCCCTTTGGTGCTGCAGCTCCTATGAGCGTTCTTCCGCACATCACAAGGTCCTTCCTCTTCAGATACTTTTCTTTATCTACAAGGAAGTATTCCTGCTCGGAACCTATGGTGGTGTTTACTCTTGTCACATCCTTCTTGCCCAAAAGTCCGAGGACACGGACTGCAGACTCTGACAGGGCATCCATCGAACGGAGCAGAGGTGTCTTCTTATCCAGTGCCTCTCCGCCGTATGAGCAGAATGCTGTGGGAATATAGAGCGTACCGTCTTTTACAAAAGCAGGTGAAGAAGGATCCCATGCCGTATATCCTCTTGCCTCAAAGGTTGCCCTCAGTCCGCCTGAAGGAAAGCTTGAAGCATCCGGCTCACCCTTTACCAGTTCCTTACCGGAGAACTCAAGGAGCACTGCTCCGCTGCCGGCCGGGAAGATGAAGCTGTCATGTTTCTCGGCTGTCAGTCCCGTCATAGGCTGGAACCAGTGTGTGAAGTGTGTGGCACCGTTCTCAAGTGCCCATTCCTTCATAGCTGCAGCCACGGTATTGGCCACATCAAGTGACAGATGTGTTCCGTTCTCAGCCGTAGCCTTTACAGCCTTGTACACATCCTTGGGGAGTCTCTCCTGCATGACCTTATCCCCGAATACCAGACTTCCGTAGATTTCCTTGATAGCTTCCATAGTGTTCCTCCTTTACTTTTCAACCTAAAAAAAGGAGTCGTTTACAGTACATACCGCAAGCGACTCCTTTGTCGAAACAATATAAAATATAAAATAAAAAGAAAAAGACACTTGGACCGTTCCAAGCGCCTTTGCTTTTACGAATTGTATGGTATACCCATTGAGATAATTTTGCAAGTGTTTTTTTATCTGAATAATTTTGCGGCGGTTTTTTCCAGTTCTTTGCGCTCTTCGGCATCGTCATATCCGCTTTCTCTGTCATCAATACCCTTTACGATATCATATGAGAAGAGTCCGTCTCTGTTGCAGAAAAAGAATATCTTCTTCACCCCTCTGATCTTGAATCTGACTTCGGCATTTCCTTCCGGATAAAGCTTTATCATCTGCATTTCATCAAAAGACATGGCTGCAACAAACGAAATGTAATGCTCCTTTGTCATCTCATGATCTATCCTTACATGATACTCATCCTCGACACGTTCAATAAAGATCATGTGGTGCTCGTCTGTAGGTTCGGCTTCGGCCGGCAGCAAAGCGACTCCGTGACAATGTATGACTGCTTCTCCCATACTGTGGATCGCATTCCCACAGACCGGGCACACGTAAAACTTCGAGCGCATCATATTTGCCGATACATTTTCGTTATGGATGGTATTTCCGGATATCAGCTCCGTCACCGATACACGAAATGCTTCTGCTATCGGCTCCAGTAAGGTGATATCGGGATACCCTTTTCCCGTCTCCCACTTTGATACAGTCTTGTCGCTTACCCCGAGCTTCTCTGCA
>JAEEGO010000014.1 GCA_016280355.1 Lachnospiraceae bacterium
CTTCAAGTGTCTCGTCACAGAGACTCCTTACATCCTCGGCATTACGTGCCAGCTGGCTCGATGTATCCGCCAGCTCCGTAGCTGCATGAGCTATATCCTCGATGGATACCGTCATGTCGTTCAGAGTACCGTTCAGCTTCGAAATGGACTCTCCCTGATTCTGGTTCGCATCGGATATCGTATGTGATATGTCAAAGCACTCTCCTGCCCTGCTGTTCATTGCACCGGAGATATTTGACAGGCTGTTCAGGGTAGTACGCATCTTCTCTATGTATTCATTCAGGCTCTCCGACAGAGTGGTGATCTCGTTATTGCCTTCCGGTACGAGCTGCACCGTGAAGTCTCCCTTACTGATATCGGTGATCCTCTTCGTTACATCCGTAACAGGGTTGATAGCCCTGCTGATGATGATGTAGATCAGGACAGAGAGAAGTATGAGCAGTATGATCGTTGTCACAAATGTAACGATCATGACCTTGATGATACTGTTGCTGAGGATCGATGAAGGTACGGCACTTACTATGGCCCATGATGTATCCTCTATATCGGTTGCGGTGAACAAGTATGAACCCGAGCCGGTCTTTGCCGTCACCACCTTGCTTCCGTCTGCTACCGCACTCGTTTTGAGTGAATCAAATACAGGTGCAAGACCAGCAGCCACGGGATCCGTTGTCGATGTGAGGACCTGTCCCACACTGTCTGCCACGTTGCTGACAAGTATGTCCTTTGTCTCCTTGTTGATGATATAGAACTTAACGTCAGGAGATATGGAATCAAACCCTGCGACCATCTCTGAGACCATGTCAAAGTTGATATCACTGCTCAGCACCACATTGTCACGTATCATGACAGAGCATGCCAGGCAGGTCTTGCCTGTAGATGCATCTACATAGGGCTCTGATGAGTATATCTCACCCTTCTTGGAAAGAGCCCCCTGATACCACGGTCTGTCAGTAAATTCAAAGGTCTCGTCCGGTATCCATCCCGATCCGTCAAGGAATGTGGATGTGTCTCCGTATGCCATATAGATATCCTGCGAATCAGGGTCGAGCTTTGTGAGTTCAAGAAGCATTGCAAGGGTATCGTCAGATGACATCTCCGGCGTATTTTTCAATACATTCGCTGTCTGGCTTACCCTCTCCTCTATAGCATTCCACCAGTTGTGTATCTCGCTTGCATATGCGACAGATTCCTTTGCGAGGATGCTGTTCGTGAGCGCCTCGATGTTGTCTGCTGCGAGCTTGATGCTTATCTGTGAGATTATCACTATGATGATCGCCACATAGATGATGATCTTGCTGAGCAACGTCTTTTTAAGTGCTTTTCTTTTCTTTGTCTTCATGCTTGCCTCCGATTTCTTTTGTTTATTTTATCAATCCTTTCGGATCGCAATATGCACATCATCCAGCTGCTTCTGCTCGACCTCGGCAGGAGCACCCATCATCAGGTCTTCCGCATTCTTATTCATCGGGAAGGGTATGATCTCCCTTATTGATTCCTCACCTGCTATCAACATTACCATACGGTCCACCCCCGGGGCAATACCCGCATGGGGCGGTGCTCCGTAGCAGAATGCGTTGTACATTGCAGGGAACTTGGCCTTAACGTCATCCTCGCCAAGACCGACCATTTTGAATGCCTCTATCATTATCTCCGGGTCATGATTTCTGACTGCTCCCGAAGACAGCTCCACGCCGTTACATACAAGGTCATACTGATATGCCAGTATCTTCAGGGGATCCTCGCTCTTAAGAGCCTCAAGTCCGCCCTGCGGCATCGAGAAAGGATTGTGGCAAAACTCAAGCTCTCCGGACTCCTCTCCTATCTCATACATCGGGAAGTCGACTATCCAGCAGAATTCATATGCTTCCCTGTCCATATGCTCGGGAGCGGCAGCACCTATGGTCTTAATAAGGACGCCGCCCGTCTTCAAAGCCTGTGCCTTCGTCCCGGCACTTATGAATACCAGATCACCCGGCTTCAGCTCATACTCCTTTATTATACTATCCTGTTTATCGGTCAGGAATTTCGCCACGCCTCCTGCGAGTGTCGCACCGTCATCCCCGCATTTTACCCAATAGCTCCTGCCTCCCGACACTACTTCCGCATCGGCTGCTATCTTGTCTATCACTTTTCTTGATCCGGTGAAGCCGTGCACTACGATCGCCTTTATCACATCGGCTGACTCGAAGGGCTCGAAGCCTCCTCCCTTCATCATCTCAGTAGCCTCTGTAAGGGTCAGGTCGATACGAAGGTCCGGCTTATCCGTTCCGTATGTTTCAAGAGCATCCAGGAAAGCTATCCTTCTGAAGGGCGCTTCCGATGCCTTCTTATACTTGCCGTACTTTGCAAATACGGGCGGAAGCACATCCTCGAGCACGCTGAACACATCCTCCTGTGTGGCAAATGCCATCTCCATATCCAACTGATAGAACTCTCCGGGAGATCTGTCTGCTCTTGCATCCTCATCCCTGAAGCAGGGCGCAATCTGAAAATATCTGTCGAAACCCGACGCCATCAGTATCTGCTTGAACTGCTGCGGTGCCTGCGGCAGTGCGTAGAACTTTCCTTCGTGCAGTCTGGAAGGTACGAGATAGTCCCTCGCTCCCTCCGGAGAAGAGCAGGTAAGGATCGGTGTCGTGATCTCCATGAAGCCATGCTCCGTCATAGACCTGCGAAGCTCTGCCACCACCTGTGATCTGAGTACTATCCTTTCCCTTACATCGGGGTTTCTAAGATCCAGATATCTGTAGCGAAGCCTTGTATTCTCATCAGCCTCTCTCGATCTGTTTATCTCAAAAGGAAGTTCGTTGTACCGGCATTTTCCGAGCACTCGTATATCATCCGGCACCACCTCTATCTCTCCTGTGGGAAGCTCGGGATTCTTGCTCGATCTCTCCCTTACCGTACCCTCTATCTGAAGAGTGGACTCGGTATTTATACCTGCGAGCTTATCCATCATCTCCTCTGTCTCGATGACTATCTGCGTCGTCCCGTAGAAATCCCTGAGTACGAGGAAGCCAAGATTTTTGCTCACCCTTCTCATATTCTCATAGTAGCCTGCAAGTGTCACTTTGCTGCCGGCATCCGTCACTCTCAGTTCTCCGCACGTATGCGTCCTTGATTGGAACATTTTATTTCTCCTTATCCTTTTTTATATCAGGCAGTGTTATCTTCACCCTGTCTATCCTGTTCTCGGCACCCTCTACGATCTCAAATATTATGCCTTCATCCGTGATGACCGACTCCCCGGGCTGGGGTATCCTGTCCACGCATCCTATTATATATCCTCCGACGGAATCATAATCATCCGAATGCAGCTCAGTACCTATCTCATCGTTCAGATCGTCTATCTTCACGGATGCTTCAACCATGAACTCCCTGCTTCCGATCTCTTCTATGAGCTGCTCTTCATCCTCGTCGTACTC
>JAEEGO010000131.1 GCA_016280355.1 Lachnospiraceae bacterium
CCCGTCCAGCCTGCGAGCGAGGAGGCTTACTTCTTCAAGATGAGCAAGTATGCGCCGAAGCTGATACAGTACATAGAAGATCACCCCGAATTTATCCAGCCTGCGGCCAGAAAAAATGAAATGATAAACAATTTCCTGAAGCCGGGGCTGCAGGATCTGTGTGTATCCAGAACATCATTTACCTGGGGCATACCCGTTACTTTTGATGAGAAACATGTCGTGTATGTGTGGCTGGATGCCCTTGTGAACTATATCACAGGCATTGGCTATGACGGGGATGGAAACCACGGTGATCTGTACAAGAGCCACTGGCCGGCTGATCTCCATCTCATTGGCAAGGATATCGTAAGATTCCATACGATCTACTGGCCGATCTTCCTGATGGCTCTCGGGGAGCCGCTTCCGAAGCAGGTGTTTGGTCATCCCTGGCTTCTGGTGGGCGATGGCAAGATGAGCAAATCCAAGGGTAACACGATATATGCAGATACCCTTGTTGATATGTTCGGCATAGATGCGGTCAGGTATTTCATGATACACGAGATGCCTTTTGATAATGACGGCGTATTTACCTGGGATACCATGGTAGAAAGGTACAATTCTGACCTTGCAAATACTCTCGGTAACCTTGTAAAGCGTACCATATCCATGAGTAATCAGTACCTTGGCGGCATCACAAAGGACTGCGGTGTAAAAGACCCCGTCGATGACGATCTCTATTCGGTAGCTCTGTCCACCAGGGAGAAGGTCGAGGACAAGATGTCTACTCTTCACGTGGCCGATGCCATCACAGAGATATTTGAGCTTTTCAAGAGATGTAATAAATACATAGATGAAACAACACCCTGGATACTTGCCAAAGAAGAGGATAAGAAAGACAGGCTGTCTACGGTGCTTTACAATCTCTGTGACTGCATAGTGACAGGAGCAGCTCTTCTTTCACCGTATCTGCCCGATACGGCAGCAGCCATCTTGGACCAGATGAATACAAAGATGCCCGAATACGACTCGCTGGACAAGAGGGGAGCCTTTGCGTCGGGGACCAAAGTCACGGAGGATCCGGCAGTACTCTTTGAAAGAAAGAAGCTGGAAGACGTGCTGAAGGAAGTGGAAAAGCTCTATCCGCCTAAAAAAGAGAATAATGACAAAGCAGATAACGGACAGCAGGGAGCGGAAAAGCAGTCCGCGGAAATAAAGCACAAGGAAGAGATATCAATAGATGATTTTGACAGGATGGAGCTTCGGGTAGGTGTGATAAAGCACTGCGAAGCAGTGGAAAAATCAAAGAAACTCCTCTGCAGTCAGGTTGATATAGGGGATAAGACCCTGCAGATCGTATCCGGCATCCGCAAGTATTACTCACCGGAAGATATGGTGGGTAAGAAGGTCATGGTCATAACCAACCTTGCTCCGGCAAAGCTTGCAGGGGTTGAATCCCAGGGTATGCTGCTCTGTGCCGAAGATGCAGAAGGAAATCTTGCGCTCATGACACCGGAGAAGGACATGCCGGCAGGAGCGGAGATCTGTTAGGAAATAAAGTATAAAACGGAAGGATATACCGTGAGAGAATTTACCATAGACAGTCGCGATATGAAGACGAAGCTTGCATGCTATGCATGGGAGCCAAAAGAACAACCCAGGGCCATACTGATACTGGTGCATGGCATGACAGATCACGCTCTGAAATATATTGAGATGGCAGAGTATCTCATGTCCGAAGGGATACTGGTCGCCGCATTGGATCTTCTGGGTCATGGTAACAGCGCACAGACACCGGAGGATTTCGGTTATTTCTGCGAACAGGATCCCGCGACAGTCCTTGTCAGAGATGTACACAGGCTGAAAAAGACCATACAGGCCGAGTATCCCGGAGCACCTATCTATCTGATGGGACATTCCATGGGATCATATATAGCAAGAAATTACATAGAAAGATACGGAACCGGTATACAGGGAGTGATAATACAGGGCGGTGGAGACACAGGCTCCCTGAAGGGACACTTCGGAAAGCTGGCCACAAGTACGATAGCCCTGTTCCACGGCTGGCGCTACAGATCCGTATTCTGCACGAATATAACACTCGGACCCTTAATGAAGGCTTTTCCGGATGAAGGAAATACGGGCTGGATAACAAAAAAGAAAGAGCTTATAGAGCAGTACAAGGATGATCCGAAGGGTGGGTTCATCTTTACACTGAACGGTTATCACACTCTTGCCGAGCTTGTGCTCAGGGCACGAAACAAAAGACTCATACAGAATGTTCCAGCCACACTGCCAATCTTTATCATTTCCGGGGCCGAGGATCCGGTCGGAGAAATGGGCAGAGGGGTACAGCGTATGTATGAACTCTACAAAAATGCCGGAATAGAGCAGGTAAAGCTGGACATACGTCCGGGTGACCGGCATGAGCTTCACCATGAAGAAGACAGATTTCAGGTATTTGAAGAAATAAAAGACTTTATTCTTGAGGAGAGATAGATCATGAAAAAGAAGATAGCGATCATAATGACGGCTGTCCTGATGATGACATTCACAGTACAGGCATTTGCCGGAGAGATGCAGGTGATAACCTTCGGATCGGATACTACACAGACGACAGAAGATAAAAGCAAGCCCTATCTGGCACTTGGATCGGACCTGACACAGGCCCAGCTGACTACGGTACTGAACACCATGGGGCTTGGAGGCACGGATCTGTCAGCCTATAACGTGGTTTATGTGACAAATGCCGAGGAGCATCAATACCTCGATCAGTACATCGATCCCGCGGTAATAGGAACGAAGTCTTTGTCCTCCGTACTGGTGAAACCGGCCGGATCGGGACATGGCATAACTGTAAGCGCATACAATATCAACTATTGTACAACGGGAATGTATAAGAATGCCCTGCTGACGGCAGGAGTCGAGAACGCCGACATCATAGTGGCCGGACCGTCTCCCATATCAGGAACGGCAGCTCTTATCGGAGCCCTGAAAGCATACGCGGAAATGACAGACACCAAGCTCGACACCAAGGCTTTGGATACGTCACTTAATGAGCTTGTAACGACGGGACAGATCGAAGAGACTCTCAATGGGGCATCCAAAGAAGATGTCGAATCGATGATCGCTTTTATCAAAGCAGAGATAGCAGGTAAAGAGCTGAATACCCGCGAAGAGATAGAAGCCGCTGTAAGGCAGGCTATAAAGGACTATAACGAATTGGAGAACTCTTCATGGAATCTGTCTGAAGATGAGATAAAGCAGATAGTGGATCTGATGGTGAAGGTGAAAGCACTCGGACTGGATTACAACACCCTTCTGGATCAGGCATCTGATATCTATGCAAAATACGGTGATAAACTGAGCGCCGATGATCTGGGTGCCATAGCAGCGGAGGGAGCAGTCGGAGTCATAAAAGAAAAAGTAGGCAGTGCTTTTAAGGGAGTATATGAAGGGGTAAAGGGATTCTTTACCAAACTGTTCAAAAAATGAATGACCGATTTCAGGTAAGATTCATAGACAGAGACGAATTCAGGCCGGCTATGCAGCTTTGCTGGAGGGTATTCTGTGAATTCGACTCAGACCTGTATCCTCTGAAAGGGGTACAGAGTTTCAGCAGGTTCATAAACGACGATCAGCTGTATACAGCCTTTATTAATGGGGGATTCCCCGTTATAGCCGCGTTTGACGGTAACGAAATGATAGGTGTGGCAGCGCTCAGGAACGGACCGCACCTTTCACTTCTTTTCGTGGATGGCGATTATCAGCATATGGGCGTGGGAACCGCACTGGTACAATTTTGTCAGGAGTGGCTGTTATCCAGTCATACGGGACTCGGCGATGAAAAGCTTACGGTCAATGCATCCCCTCCCGGAGAGGGATTCTATCACTGGCTCGGTTTCAAGGATCTTGGGCCGATCATTTTTAAGGACGGGATACACTATAAACCTATGGTGTTCTATCTATAAGGAGGAGCTACGGCATGATAACCAATCAGGTGATACAAAAAGCCTTAGACGAGCTTAAAGATATCACAAATACAGATCTCGCAGTCATGGAGCTGAATGGCACTCAGGCAGCGACAACATTCCAGACAGACGGAGTAATATCCCCCATTGCTGTCAGATCCTTTCTTGATTCGGGCAAGGAAAGTGAGGTAAACGGAGAATACCATTATTTCCGGATATCCGATGAAGGAGTAGCCAGCTATGTACTGATATCCAGGGGAAATGATGAGAAAGCCGATATGGTCGGACGGATCGCTCTTTCCGAGATGACGGCTCTATCCACGGCATATAAGGAAAAGTTTGACAGGAATGCATTCTTTCAGAGTCTTATCATGGACAATCTGCTCGTGGTGGATATATACAATAAGGCGAAAAAGCTGCACATACCGACGGACAGCAGAAGATGCGTTTTCATTGTTGAGACCGAGGGTAATGCGGATATCGGAGGCCTGGAGACACTGCGTCAGATATTCCCGCCCGGTGCCGATGACTACGTAACAGAAACAGATGAAAAGACCATGGTCGTCATCAAATCCATAGAAGTGGGAGATGATGAGGATACCCAGATAAAGGAAACAGCAGAGATGCTGGTGGATACGATGAATACGCAGGCCATGGTAAATGTGCGTGTATCCTACGGCAAACCGGTATCTGAGATCAAGCAGGTATCGGCATCCTATAAAGAGGCCAAGATGGCCATGGAGGTCGGACGCATCTTTTATCAGGAGAAGTCGGTAGTATCTTATGAGACACTTGGGATAGGACGTCTGATATATCAGCTGCAGCCGTCACTTTGTGAGACTTTCCTTGAGGAGATATTCGGTGATGACATACCGGAGCATCTGGATGAAGAAACTTTGAACACTATAAATAAATTCTTCGAGAACAATCTGAATGTTTCGGAGACCTCCAGACAGCTTTTCGTACACAGGAACACTCTGGTATACAGGATCGAAAAGCTTCAGAAGGCAACAGGTCTTGATATCAGGACATTTGAGGATGCACTGACATTTAAGATAGCCCTTATGGTAGTGGGATACATGAAATACATAAAGACACACGAGTTCTAAGGTGGTCTATGCATATCGGCGGAATAGAACGTAATACCCTTTTGGATTATCCGGGCAGAGTCGCAGCGACGGTCTTTGCCGCCGGTTGCAATCTGCGATGTCTTTTCTGTCAGAACAGTTCGCTGGTAGACGGTGTCGTGCAGGAGATCCGGGAAGAAGATGTACTGGGATTTCTTGAATCGAGGAAAGGAAAACTCAGCGGGGTATGTATCTCCGGAGGAGAACCCACCCTGCAGCCGGATCTGCCGGACTTCATACGCAAGCTCAAGGAGATGGACTATAAAGTAAAGCTGGACACGAACGGTTCATATCCGGAGATGCTGAAAACCCTTGCAGATGAGAAGCTTATCGACTACATCGCTATCGATATCAAAACAGATAAAGCTCTATACCGCAGGCTCTGCAGTGTAGACATTGATACGGACAAGGTGGAAGAGAGCATCCGTATGCTCATAGACGGCAGATTTCCGGAATACGAATTCCGCACAACCGTAGTAGCGGAATACTATGACGAGAATGTGGCAGAGCATCTGGCCGAATGGCTTGCGGGAGCAAAGAAGTATTACCTGCAGAATTTCGTGGATACTAACACTACCTTTGTCGGAAGGGGAGTACTGCATGGCAGGACAAAGGAAGAACTTGAAGGATATGCGGATATCCTGAGGAAGACGATATCTGAGGTATCACTGCGTGGCATCGACTGAGATAAGTAGCGATGAGAAGTATATGAGGGAAGCTTTGCGTCAGGCTAAGAAAGCCTATGCGCTGGGAGAAGTTCCCATAGGCTGCGTAGTGGTAGAAAACGAGACGGGTCATATAGTGGGGCGCGGATATAATCGCAGGAATACCGATAAGACCACCGTCTCGCATGCAGAGATCACAGCTATAAAAAAAGCCTCAAAAAAACTTGGTGACTGGCGTCTTGAGGGATGTACGATATACATTACGCTTGAGCCCTGTCCCATGTGCGCGGGAGCCATAGTTCAGGCGAGGCTCGACAGATGTGTGTTTGCAGCTGCCTCCGATAAGGCGGGATGTGCCGGTACGGTACTGAATCTGTTGCAACAGACCGGATTCAACCATCAGGTAGAGATAACCCGGGGCATACTCGAGCCTGATGCGACAGATCTTCTTCAGAGTTTTTTTAAGGAGCTGCGGATAAAGATCCGAAAGGAGGAAAACACATGAAACAATACACATACCATCCCAAAGGAGTATGCTCTACACAGATAGATTATGAGCTGGACGATGAGGGAAAGATCTATAATCTCAGGTTTACGGGAGGATGCAACGGAAATCTGAAA
>JAEEGO010000132.1 GCA_016280355.1 Lachnospiraceae bacterium
CTCAGGTTATCACCGGACATATCGGTAATGACCTTGTGGGTGGATGCTTCAAATATGACGGTACCTTCGGGCACCTTGAGTACGATGTCCTTACCGTTCTTGCCGTGGCAGCGCTTCGCACCGCCCTCTTCTCCTGCACCCGCGGCGTATTTTCTCTTGTATCTGTAATCCTGAAGTGTATTCAGACCTTTGTCCACTTCAAAGATCACAGAGCCGCCCTTTCCGCCGTCACCGCCGTCAGGGCCGCCGGCAGCCACGTACTTCTCGCGGCGGAAGCTCACATGGCCGTCACCGCCTTTTCCGGATATGATTGTTATCTCAGCATGATCTGCAAACATTCAAAATACCTTAATAATACAAAGGACTTCAGACCGTCATCAGTCCGAAGTCCTGTATTTCTACATCAGATAATCTACTTATACTATACACTCAGGCTTACTTGGACTCTACAGCGTATACGCTTGCCTGCTTCCTGAATTTGTCCTTTCTCTCGAAACGAAGGACTCCGTCGATCAGCGCATAGAGAGTATCATCTCCGCCCTTGCCGACATTGTTGCCGGGATGGATATGTGTACCGCGCTGTCTGTAGATTATATTGCCTGCTTTGACGAACTGTCCGTCTGCTCTTTTAGCACCAAGTCTCTTTGCCTCGGAATCACGTCCGTTCTTTGTGGAACCGACTCCCTTCTTATGTGCAAAGAACTGAAGATCAAGATTCAGCATCTTATTACCTCCTATCCTATTTCAACTACTTTCACATATTCGCTTCCGTACTTCTTCTCCAGAGAAGTCATCCCCAGATAGAATGTCTTCAGCAGCAGTTCGGATCTTTCAGTGGGATCTTCTTTAAGACCCATATCTATAATACCCTTGTCCCTGTCGACCTTTACGGTCATTGGTTCATCGGGCAGAAACTCTTCCATTGCATTCAGGGTATTGATAGTCAGCATTGATATCGCTGCACATACTATATCTTCCCCTGCATCGGCAAACATTGCATGTCCCGATACCGTATATCCCGTTATCTCGGACTTTGAGTTCCTTTTTATCCGAACCTCAGTCATACACTATTTAAGCGTTGATCTTGTCAATCTGTACCTTTGTGTATGCTTGTCTGTGGCCGTTCTTCTTGTGATAGCCGGACTTTCTCTTGTAGCGGTATACGATAACTTTCTTACCCTTGGTCTGGTCAAGGACCTTACCTGTGACAGTTGCCTTGTCTACTAAAGGACTGCCAACTACAAGCTTGTCTCCGCCCACTGCAAGAACCTGATCGAAAGTAACATCGCTTCCTGTCTCGACATCAAGCTTTTCAACCATGATGACATCGCCTTCGGAAACCTTGTACTGCTTTCCGCCTGTTGCAATGATCGCGTACATACGACACCTCCTATTAATTACTCGCTGATCGGAAAGGCACTGAAGCCTTCATCCTACGGTGATGTCCCATAAAAGGACATACTTATACCATTCCATGCGGCATACCCCGATATAATACCAACGAAAAAGACTAAAGTCAAGCATTAATCGGCTCTGACGTATATCTCCTCCGCGCCTACATCTTCATACAGTACATAGTGACCGAAAACGTAGGCCCTTACGTCCTCATCATCAAAAGCGTCCATCTGTTCCGAAATGATGTAATGCGGCTTTATTATATCAAGATAGTTCATAACATTGGTCTTTATCTGCGGATTCAGATGCATGAAGTACGGCAGGTTCACCGGATAAGGATTGGCCGGCAGCAGCTGATTGACCTCATAGAATATCATTCCGGACTCCAGATCGTATATATCGTTCCACTCATCCTTCGGGATATAGGTAAGCACTTCCTTACACTCTTCGACATATGAGTCTTCCGTTCGCTTTGATATTTCGATGTTTTCTCTTATCTTATTCCTCATGGACGGATAATAATGATCAAATACCACAAGGATGAGGATGATCCAAAGTATGCGGCGTTGCAGCCTGATGCGCTTTCTTGTCCATATCTTCTTCTTGCTTGCCTCCTCTCCTTCTGATACGAGAGGCGGCTCATTCCAGTATATAAAAATGAGCATCAGCATGAATACGAAAGACGGCAAGGTAAGAAGAAAGTAATAATCGTAAGGTGTGCCAAGATGAAGTGCTGCCCATGTGATAAAAGGAAGCAGGAAGCCGAATATCTTCAGATAGATCATATCGCGGTCTGCTCTTTTGACCGGCACGAGCAGGGTCACAAGGAAGCAGATATAGCATATGATCATCTTTACCTCCCAGTCATAGGAGAATTTCTCATAGTAATCCGTACCGCGTTTGAAGGCAAAGACAAAGGCTGCGTATATGAAGTCACCAAAAGCATGATTCAGGGCAAAATATACGCATACCGGTACAAAGATAATGATAAACCCGAGCATGAAATATCCGAGAATGGGAAGTATCAGCCGGGGAAGCTTTGCCTTGATGAGCATTATTATCACGGTAAGCGCACAGGCCCCCATGGGGGCGCAGGTGGTCACCTTGGACAGCAGCATAATGCCAAATGAGAGACCGAACACAATGGCCGGTGTGGAATACTCATCATAATAGCCGTCCTTTAAGTATTTCAGAGTAAGATAAATACAGGCATAATTGAACGGGAGCATGTACTCTTCGCAGGTGTTGCCACCCCAGAAGGGAGATATGGCAACCAGAGCCGTCAGGAGCAAAATGATACAGGCCTGCCATTTTTTAATATAGAGGAGACAGGTTTTCCATATGAAGATACAGGAAACGCCGGCAGCCACACACTCTATGAGGAAGATGCCGTTCCTGCCCTTAATGAAGGCCTGGCCTATTGCTTCTATAAAAAAGAAAACCGGACCTTTAAGGTCAAAATAGTCCCTGTATGGGACCATCCCCTGCGTGATGGCTCTTCCCATCATGCTGTACCATGAGGAATCGTAGCCGTAAGCATCATGAAATATGGGACTTACCCAGCTCGCTGACAGAAGCACGAATACGCAGCCGCATAATGCCACGGCTGCGTACTCAATTGCTGTTAATATCCTTTTATCAATCTTCGTCAGAGATATCGACAAGCTTATCCTTTCTGGCCTCTATCTCGGCCTGCTGTACATCAAACGGTGCCTGCTCATAACGGTTGAACTCATATGAGAAATCACCTGATCCTCCGGTCATCGAGCGCAGATCCGTATTGTAGCCGAAGATATTTGCTTCGGGGATCTCAGCCTCTATGACCTGTCTTCCGTTTCCGGTAGGATTCATGCCGAGAACTCTGCCGCGTCTCTTGTTCAGATCGCCCATTACATCACCGGTATACTTGTCGGGCACATCAACCTTGAGGCTCATGATGGGCTCAAGCAGTACCGGGGTGGCTTTCATAAAGCCATCCTTGAATGCGAGCTTTGTAGCCATCTTGAAGGACTGCTCCGAAGAATCCACGGGATGGAAGGAGCCGTCATAAAGCACTGCCTTGACACCTACAACGGGATAAGCTGCAAGAGGTCCTCTGTCTACCGAATCAGCAAGGCCTTTTTCAACCGCAGGGAAGAAATTCTTCGGTACCGCACCGCCGACGACTTCCTCGCCGAACTCAAAGGTCTTTGTATTGTCACCCAAAGGTGAGAAGCGCATCTTAACGTGTCCGTACTGTCCGTGACCGCCGGTCTGCTTCTTGTATTTACCCTCTACATCGGACTGTCCGACTATGGTCTCTCTGTAAGCAACCTTGGGCTTGCTGAGAGTGATCTCCACCTTGTAGTCGGAAAGGAGCTTTGACTTGACTATGTCAAGATGCTGGTCTCCCATGCCAACGAGAAGTGTCTGATGGTTCTCGGAATCGTTGATATTCTTGAGAGTGAGATCCTCGGCGCACATCTTGGCCAGAGCCTGGGAAATCTTATCCACATCGCCTTTGTTCACGGGCCTGTAGCGCATGGGGTTGTAAGGCGTGGGTATCGGTATCATAGCATAGTGGATGGGGTTCTGCTTTGTTGACAGAGTATCACCGGTCCTTGTGAGATCGAGTTTTGAAAGTGCACCGATATCTCCGGCATGAAGCTCTCCTATCTCGCTCGTCTTGCTTCCGCACATCGTGAAGAGCTTGGAGATCTTGATCTCCTGATCTCTCGAATCATTGTAGAGGACATCACCAGACTTTATTACACCGGATGCCACCTTGATGATGCTGTACTTTCCGATAAAAGGATCGACGAGAGTCTTCCATACGAAGGCTGACTTTGACTTACTGAAATCATAATCTGCCTGGAATACTTCTGAAGTGGAGGTGCTGATACCTGCAAACTTCCTGCCCTGAGGTGAAGGGAGATACTTCACGATGTCATCCAGCAGAGTGAAGATACCCTGTACCAGAGTGTTGGATCCGCAGCAAAGAGGAACTATTGTGCCGTCACATACAGACATATGCAGGGCTGCTCTTATCTCGTCATCGGAGAATGTCTCTCCGCTGAAATATCTGTCCATAAAATCCTCTGAAGTCTCCGCTACTGCCTCCATAAGGGAATCTCTGTAGGTCGTGAGATACTCCGAAAGGTAATCGGGGATATCGCACTCTTCCGCCTTGTTCTGTGTATTCCACTTGAAGCCTTTTTCAGATACGACA
>JAEEGO010000133.1 GCA_016280355.1 Lachnospiraceae bacterium
GCTTTCTGAGTCTTATGCTCGTATTTGTATCGACCTTAAATGTCCGAAGATCCCTGTTGTTCACGCCGACTATCCTTGCTCCGCTCTTAAGCGCTCTCTCTGCTTCGGCCTCATCATGTGTCTCAACCAGTGCGTCCATATGCAGGCTCTCCGCGAGCTCCCTGTAGCCTTTCAGAGCCGCATCGTCGAGCAGTGCACATATTAGGAGCACAGCCGATGCTTTGTAGTATGCCGCCTGATAGATCATGTATTCATCTATGGTAAAGTCTTTTTTAAGTACAGGTATCTTCACCTTTTCCGATATCGCCGACAGGTATTCGTTGCTTCCCATGAAGTAATCGGGTTCCGTAAGACATGATATGGCTGATGCCCCTGCTGCTTCGTACTCCGTCGCTATATCAAGATAGGGAAAATCTTTTGCTATCAGTCCTTTAGAGGGAGATGCCTTCTTTACTTCACATATGTAGGACATTCCCGGCTTTTTAAGAGCATCAAGGAACACATGATCCTTCCTGTCCGTGCGCTCCGATCCTTCGCCCTCTCTTACCATCCTCTTCAGTTCATCAAAAGGCAGGATGCTTTTTTCACGCTCTATCCTTACCCTTGTCTTTTCCGCTATCTCATGCAGTATGTCCATGACACTTCCTTCTTCTGCCGCACATCAGGAGCTTGCTGCTTCCTTCATCTTTTTTACAAAAGCTTCCACCTCGGGTACACATGCCTCTTTATGCTGGGCGATGATCTTTACTATCGCCGAACCGACTATGACTCCGTCCGATCTTGCAGCCATCTCCTTTGCCGTTTTTGTATCCGATATCCCGAAGCCGATATATACAGGTATTTCAGGGTTTGCTTTGCGTACAAGCTCTACCATCGCACCTATATCCGTTGTTATCTCGCTCCTTACTCCCGTTACTCCAAGCGACGAGACGCAGTATACGAAGCCTCTTGCTTCTTTGGCTATCGCGCTTATCCTGTCATGCGAAGTGGGAGCTATCATCGATATCAGCTCAATGCCGTTCTCTTTGCAGACGCCGTCAAACTCGTCCTTCTCCTCGTACGGTACATCCGGCAGTATCACTCCGTATATACCGCATTCCTTTGCTTTTTTCATGAACCTTTCGGAGCCGTACGAATAGATCACGTTCGCATAGGTCATGAATACAAGAGGGACCCGTGACTTTTCTCTTATCT
Source organism: Lachnospiraceae bacterium (assembly GCA_016280355.1). Classification (GTDB taxonomy): domain Bacteria; phylum Bacillota; class Clostridia; order Lachnospirales; family Lachnospiraceae; genus NK4A144. The sequence goes on from JAEEGO010000133.1 coordinate 1,195, forward strand.
TTTTCACCATATCAAATATCCGGTCTGTGGTCACTCCGCCCTTCAGCGCCCTCATGCTCGCATCCTGTATTACGGGCCCCTCCGCTGTAGGATCTGAGAAAGGTATGCCGAGCTCTATCATATCAGCACCGGCTCTTTCCATGGCATATACAAGCTGTTCCGTCACTTCCAGAGAGGGATCTCCGCACGTGATGAAAGGTATGAATTTCTTATCAGTCATTGATATCCTCCCCTCTGTATCTGGCTATGGCAGCCACGTCCTTATCACCTCTTCCCGATATGGTGATGACCACTATATCATCTTTTTTCATCTGAGGTACGATCTTCAGGGCATGTGCCACGGCATGAGCACTTTCGATAGCGGGTATGATCCCTTCCGTCCTCGACAGATACTCGAAAGCATCTACCGCTTCATCATCGGTGACCGCCACATATTCAGCTCGTTTCGTATCGTACAGATGCGCATGCTCGGGACCTATCCCGGGATAATCAAGACCTGCCGAGATCGAGTATACCGGTGCTATCTGTCCGTATTCATCCTGACAGAAGTAAGACTTCATGCCGTGGAATATCCCGGGTTTTCCGGTAGCTATGGTAGCTGCGGTCTCTTTCGTGTTTATTCCCCGTCCCGCTGCCTCACAGCCTATGAGTCTTACATCCTTATCCTCTATGAAGTGATAGAAGGTACCTATGGCATTTGATCCGCCGCCCACGCAGGCCATGACGACATCGGGGTTCCTTCCCTCCGCTTCCATCATCTGAGCCTTTATCTCCTTTGATATGACTGCCTGGAAGTCTCTGACTATAGTAGGGAAAGGATGAGGCCCCATCGCAGATCCGAGCACATAATGCGTATCCTCTATCCTGCTGGTCCACTCTCTCATGGTCTCGGATACGGCGTCCTTCAAAGTAGCCGTGCCGCTTGTCACCGGGTGTACAGTAGCCCCCAGCAGTCTCATGCGGTATACGTTCAGCGCCTGCCTCTTCGTATCCTCCTCACCCATGAAGACCTCGCATTCCATACCCATCATTGCAGCCGCCGTTGCGGTTGCCACTCCGTGCTGTCCGGCTCCGGTCTCTGCTATGACTCTGGTCTTTCCCATCCTCTTTGCAAGCAGTACCTGACCCAGCACGTTGTTTATCTTGTGGGCTCCGGTGTGGTTCAGATCCTCTCTTTTAAGATAGACCTTCGCCCCTCCCAGATCCTCTGTCATACGGTTTGCGAAGTAGAGTCTCGACGGACGTCCCGCATATTCGTTCAAAAGCTTATCAAGCTCCGCGTTGAATTCCGGATCCTTCTTATATCTGTCGTAGGCTTCCTCCAGCTCTATTACGGCGTTCATCAAAGTCTCGGGGATATACTGTCCGCCGTGTGCTCCGAATCTTCCTTTA
>JAEEGO010000134.1 GCA_016280355.1 Lachnospiraceae bacterium
CGGGAAGACTGTCGGTACATGGAGCGGCAATACTTCCACGCCTCAAAAGCCGTATGCTCCTTATGAACCGCCTACGGAACTGACCGGGATGCCGGCTTCGTGGACTGCTTTATGGGCTGAAATGGAGTGTGGACTGAAAGAGATGTCCGAGAGAGAAGGGACTTTGGCGGTAAGGATATACGGAGATACGCAGCTTTTATCAATATCTTTAGATTAATACATAACCGTTTTGCAAATGATATCAGACCACGGTCACAGAACCTACACAATTAGAGAGTATCTTTTTCGTGAGGTACTCTCAAACTGTATTTCTCTGTGGATATGATGTATAATGCAGAGCGTATGCGTGCAGAAAGAACAGAGCAGATGGAGGAAATATGAAAAGGTACAGATTAAAGATGTTGGCCTGTGTATTGTCCGTTGCGATGACGACAGTGATGCTGGCCGGCTGCGGATCAGATAAAGAAGAGTCACTTGAGACCGTAGATCCGTTTAAATATGTGACACTCGGAGATTATGAAGGTCTTAAGATAGACGCTATAGACACTACCGTAAGTGATGATGACATAGATGCAAATATCCAGGGGCTGCTCAGCTCAAGGGCAACGCTTAAGGCAGCGGGAGATCGGGCAGCAAAGCTTGGAGATGTGGTAGATATAGACTATATCGGAACAGAAAACGGAGTGCCGTTTAACGGTGGCACCGGAAACAGAAAGCTTGAGCTCGGATCAGGGACATTCATAGCGGGATTCGAAGATGGCGTGGTAGGAATGAAAGCCGGCGAGACGAAGACTCTCGATCTTACTTTCCCTGAGGACTATCATAATCAGGAGCTTGCCGGCAAAGCAGTGCAGTTTGAAGTGACGGTAAACGCCATATCGGAAAACGAACTGCCCGAACTGACAGATGATTTTGTACAGGATGTAAGCGATGAAGCGGAGACGGTAGAGGAATACAGGGAATATGTCAGAAGAAAGCTGACGGAACAGAAGGAGGCCAGTGCCAAGGCGAATATTCAGGCAGACCTCATGAAGACGGCAGTTGATAATGCAAAATGCGACGAGGACAAGCTGCCGGAATGGCTCATCTCACAGAATTCGGCAGAATACAGATCGAGCGTGGAAATGTTTGTAGGACAGATGGGTATGGATCTTGAAACCTATCTCAGCCAGTCTGGCACGGATGTGGATACATTCTATAAGCAGGCAGATGAGTATGGTCGTGAGATAGCCAAGAGCCAGCTTGTGGTCAAGGCCATTGCCCAGCAGAAGGGATTGAAGGTTACCGACAAGGAAATGGAAGATTACTATGCAGAATACGCTGCAGACTACGGAACGGATGTAGAGAGTGTAAAGAATGCCATATCCGACTCAGAACTGAAGAACTATCTGCTGCAGCAGAAGGTCATGGATTATATATACAGCGAAGCAGTATTTAACAGGTAAGAACGGGGAGTAAAAAATGGATTTAGTTGAGATCAGATCGTTATATAAGAATTCACAGGACTATTTTGACAAAGAGATACAGATAGGCGGATGGGTAAGGTCTAACAGGGATACCAAGTCGTTTGGTTTCCTTACTCTTTCAGACGGCACGTATTTCAACACCCTGCAGGTTGTTTACTCTGACGGACTCGAAAACTTCTCCGACATAGCAAAGATAAATGTGGGAACAGCCGTCATCGTGAAGGGTACTTTCGTGGCAACTCCAGAGGCTAAACAGCCCTTTGAGATGCAGGCAGCAGAGGTACTGGTCGAAGGAGTGGCAGGCCCTGATTATCCCCTGCAGAAAAAAAGACATACTCTGGAGTATCTGCGCACCATGACACACTTAAGGCCCAGGACCAATACATTCCAGGCTGTGTACAGAGTCAGATCTCTCGTGGCTTATGCAATTCACAAGTTCTTTCAGGAAAGAGATTTTGTGTATGTTCATACTCCGATCATCACAGGATCCGATGCGGAGGGCGCAGGAGAAATGTTTCAGGTAACGACGCTTCCTCTTGAGGACATACCGAGGAATGAAACGGGAGAGCCTGATTACAGCAAGGATTTCTTTAATAAACCGACAAACCTGACCGTATCCGGTCAGCTGAACGGAGAGACTTTTGCATGTGCATTTAAGAATATCTATACTTTTGGGCCGACATTCAGGGCTGAGAATTCCAATACCACAAGACATGCAGCTGAATTCTGGATGATAGAGCCAGAGATTGCTTTTGCCGATCTCGAGGATGACATGGAACTGGCGGAAGATATGATAAAATATATCATAAACTATGTGCTGGAGAATGCGCCGGAAGAGATGGCTTTCTTCAACTCCTTTATAGACAAAGGACTCATCGAGAGACTGCAGCATGTGGCCGGTTCCGATTTTGGCAGAGTCACATATACTGAGGCTATAGAAATGCTCGAGAAGCAGAATGATAAATTCCAGTATAAGGTGGAGTGGGGATCCGATCTGCAGACAGAACATGAAAGGTATCTCACGGAACAGGTATTCAAGAGACCGGTATTTGTTACCGACTATCCCAAGGATATCAAGGCATTTTACATGAAACAGAATCCGGACGGCAGGACCGTGGCGGCTATGGACTGCCTCGTGCCCGGCATAGGAGAGATAATAGGCGGATCACAGCGTGAAGAGGACTACGATAAGCTACTCTCAAGGATGAAGGAACTTGGCATGGAGGAGTCACAGTACGACTTTTATCTTGATCTCAGAAAGTACGGGACAGTAAGACATGCAGGTTTCGGTCTGGGATTTGAGAGAGCCGTAATGTATATTACCGGTATGGAGAATATCCGGGATGTGCTTCCGTTCCCACGTACGGTGAATAATTGTGACATTTAAGAAAAGATCTCTTATTTTCATACTTACAGCTGCACTTGCAGGGGAATGTCTGTCTCCTGCAGTTTATGCGACTTCCAAAACAGAACTGAAAAAGGATGCGGCGGCAAACCAAAAAAAGCTGGATGAAGCCCAGTCTGAGATAAACAGTATAAGTGAAGAAAAAGAAAGCGTCGAAGCAGAGCTGGAGGCTGCACAGGAGGAGCTCGTACAGCTGCTGGCAGACGTCGAGATACTCAAATCCGACATAGAGAAAAAGAATGTTGAGATAGAGCAGGCTCAGGCTGATTATGATGCAGCAAAACTGACGGAAGAAAGACAGTACAATGCCATGCGGGCCAGGATCAAGTATATGTACGAGAATGGCGGCACGGCATCCACCGAATATATTGATATTTTTCTTAACTCTGACAGCATCACAGATGCCATAAATAAAGCGGCATACGCATCTAAACTCTATGAATATGACAGAACGCTCCTGACAAACTATATAGATGCAAAGGAAGAAGTGGCAGAAAGGCAGAGAGTATTGGAAGAAGACCTGTCAGAACTCGAGGAGGTAAAAGCCGATCTCGAGGAGAAAGAGGAGGATCTCAATAATACCATTTCCGAACAAAGGGCGACGATAGAGAACTTCAGCTCAAAGCTGGCGGCAGCACGCAGTCAGGCAAAGGCTTATAAAAAGAAAATAGATGAGGATAATGCGAAGATAGCCAAGATAGTGGCTGCCGAGAAAGAGGCCGCACGTAAGAAGGCAGAGGAAGAGGCAAGGAGAAAGAAAGAGGAAGAGGCAAGGAAGAAGTCTGAAAGCAGTTCATCCGACTCGGGCGGAAGCTCATCAAAGTCATCGGGTCGCGGAGCTCAGTCTGAAGGAGAGCCCGTATCAGGCGGCAGCGGATCGGATATAGCATCATATGCCCAGCAGTTCATAGGTAATCCGTATGTACCGGGTGGTACAAGTCTTGTGAACGGATGTGACTGCTCGGGATTCGTATGGGCGGTCTACAACCACTTCGGATACAGCCTTCCCAGACAGTCGGGAGCACAGGGAGCCAGCGGGTCCGCAGTGGACGGCATGGAGAATGCACAGCCCGGAGACATCTTTTATTATGTGGGACATGTGGGAATATATATAGGTAACGGTTATATTGTACATGCATCGACACCGGCTACAGGTATAAAGATCACCCCCGCAACATACAGAACAATAGCATCCATCAGAAGGATCGTGTAATACAGGTTTTATTTAAGTAAAGGAGAAACACCATGAGTAAAGAGATCCCCTACAAAGTGTATCTGACAGAGAATGAGATCCCGGAAGCCTGGTATAACGTCAGGGCGGATATGAAAACCAAACCGGCACCCCTCATCAATCCGGGCACACATGAGGCTATGGGAGCCAGTGACCTGGAGCCGGTATTCTGCGCTGAACTATGCAAGCAGGAAGTAAATGACGATGACAGGTACATAGAGATACCGGAGGAGATCCGTAATTTTTACAAGATGTACAGACCTTCCCCTCTTGTGAGAGCTTTCTGTCTGGAGAAAAAACTCGACACCCCCGCTCATATTTATTACAAATTCGAGGGTAACAACACGAGTGGCTCACACAAGCTCAATTCTGCAATTGCTCAGGCATATTATGCAAAGAAACAGGGGCTGAAGGGCGTGACTACGGAGACCGGAGCCGGACAGTGGGGTACTGCACTGTCGATGTCCTGTGCATATTTCGATCTGGACTGCAAGGTGTATATGGTCAAGGTGTCATATGAGCAGAAGCCTTTCAGGAGAGAGGTGATGAGGACGTATGGAGCATCTGTCACTGCTTCTCCCTCAATGGAAACCGAAGTCGGAAGGAAGATCAACGAGGAGTTCCCGGGAACGGGCGGCTCTCTCGGATGTGCCATTTCAGAGGCTGTCGAGGTAGCTACTCATTCCGAAGGATACAGATATGTACTGGGATCGGTGCTCAATCAGGTCCTGCTCCATCAGTCGATCATAGGCCTTGAGACCAAGGCAGCACTCGACAAAATTGGAGAGAAGGCAGATATCATAATAGGATGCGCCGGAGGCGGATCTAATCTTGGCGGACTGATCGCTCCGTTCATGGGAGAAAAGCTCAGAGGAGAGGCGGATTACCGTATCGTGGCTGTGGAGCCGGCAAGCTGTCCGTCATTCACAAAGGGCAAATTTGTATATGATTTCTGCGACACGGGTCATGTGACACCGCTTGCAAAGATGTATACGCTTGGATCTGAGTTCATGCCGTCACCCATCCATGCAGGAGGTCTCAGGTTCCACGGTATGAGCACTATCCTTTCACAGCTTTATCATGACGGATACATGGAAGCTGTTACGGCAAAGCAGACAGAGTGTTTTGCGGCGGCAGAAGAGTTTGCCAGAGTAGAGGGCATACTTCCGGCACCGGAATCCAGTCATGCCATAAGAGTTGCGATAGACGAAGCGTTAAAGTGCAAGGAAACGGGTGAGGCAAAGAATATCGTCTTCGGCCTTACCGGAACGGGATACTTTGATCTTGTTGCATATCAGCAGTTTAATGACGGAAAGATGCAGGATTTCCTGCCTACAGAGGAAGATCTTCAGGCGGGCTTCAGCCATATACCGGACACTTCGGATGTGAAGTTCTGATATCTGAGGACGTATGTACAGCTTCAGATCAAGGATAAGATTCAGTGAATGCGGACCCGACGGGTATCTTACAACGGTTGCGCTTCTGAACTACTTTCAGGATTGCTCAACATTTCAGTCGGAGGACCTGGGCGTAGGAGTAGAAGCGCTTCACAAGCGTGGCACTCTTTGGGTGGTAAACTCCTGGCAGATAGATATACTGCGGATGCCAAAGCTTTGCGATGAAGTGGAGATATGCACCAGACCTTACGACTGCAGGGGCTTCTTCGGTAAAAGAAATTTCTATATGAAGAGTGACGGAGGAGAGTTTCTTGCCAAGGCAGACTCCCTGTGGACCTATATCTCTGCAAAGGATGCTTCTCCAGTGCGGATAGATCAGGATATACTGGATCTGTATGGCAGGGCACCCAAGATAGATATGGAGTATATGGGCAGAAAGATATCAATACCCAAAGATACCGAGGGGTGGCAGTGCAAGTCGGCAGAGGAGATACAGGTGACGGATCATCTGCTGGATGCCAACAGGCATGTAAATAACGGAAAGTATGTAGAGCTTGCGGCGGGCCTTCTGCCGGAGGATGTCCATCCGAACAGGATCCGGGTGGAGTACCGCAGACAGGCTTTTCTCGGAGATATAATGTATCCGGAAGTATACAGGCAGGGAGATCTTGTCATAGTGAAGCTGGCGGACAACGAGGGCGGAGCTTACTCCGTAGTAGAGTTTTCCGGGTGGAAGCCATGATAGAACCCGGAAAAACGATGGTTTTGACCATAAGCAGAACAGCGCCTCAGGGAGCATACCTGTCTGACGGGGAGCAGGATGTACTGCTGCCGGCAAAACAGGTGCCGGAAGGGGCTAAAGCCGGAGATGAGCTGGAGGTATATATCTACAGAGACTCAAAGGACCGGCTTATATCTACTGTAAACAGACCGTTGATACGGCTGCATGAGGTCAGCAGGCTCAGAGTAAAAGAAATGACAAGGATCGGAGCCTTTCTGGACATGGGACTTGAGAGGGATCTGCTTTTACCATTCCATGAGATGACAAAAAAGCCGGAAACGGGAGATGAAGTGCTGGTAGCCATGTATACCGATAAATCCGGCAGACTTTGTGCAACGGAAAAAGTATACAAATACCTTAAGGCTGATGCACCCTATAATAAGGATGATGAAGTGACCGGCACATTATATGAGGTGAGCAGGAATTTCGGAGCTTTTGTCGCAGTGGATGATCTGTATTCGGGACTGGTCCCGGCAAGAGAATTCGGGAACGAGGCCGAGCCGGGAGATACCGTCGTATGCAGAGTCACGTCAGTGCAGGAAGATGGAAGACTGAACCTTTCCCTGCGGAAGAAGGCATATCTGCAGATGAATGATGACGCAGACAGGATTTTTGATATGATCGCCTGGGACGGACACATTCCTTTCACCGATAAGGCAACCCCTGAACTGATCAAAGAAAAGACCGGACTGTCGAAGGCGGCTTTCAAGAGAGCGGTAGGACATCTGCTAAAGGCAGGTAAGATATATATCAAGGAGGACGGGATATATGAAAGAGATAAAGACTGACAGGGCACCGGCTGCGATAGGACCATACTCACAGGCGATAGATGTAGGAGAAAAGATCCTGACATCGGGCATTATACCTGTTATACCTGCGACAGGAGAGATAAACGGGGACGATGCTCCTACACAGGCAAGGCAGGCGTTCGAAAACCTGAAGGCCCTTCTGGAGGATGCCGGAAGCAGTATCGATAAAGTAATAAAGACCACGGTATTTATCAAGGATATGAATGACTTTGCCAGGATAAACGAGGTTTATGCAGAATATTTCAGCAAACCGTATCCTGCAAGAAGCTGTGTTGAGGTGGCAAGACTGCCGAAGGATGTGCTGATAGAGATAGAGGCAATAGCCGAAAAGGTGTGATCTGTATTGACAAGTCGGGGATTATATGTTTATAATGCCCCCGAAAACCAGTAGATGAAGCAAAAAGAAGGGCCGCATCCGTATAAGTACGGATGGACAGGCGACCTGAGTCAAAGGAGGAAAATGACATGAAGGTAGAAAACATTAAGGACATCGACAAATTCTTCAAGGTAGTGGATGAGTGCAAGGGTAAGGTTGAGCTCGTTACCGGTGAGGGAGACAGACTTAACTTAAAGAGCAAGCTTTCCCAGTATGTATCAATGGCAAATATCTTTTCCGACGGTGTGATCAAGGAGCTGGAGCTCGTTGCATATGAGCCCGAGGATATTGACAGGCTCGTCAACTACATGATAAATCAGTAATCCGGTTTCAATAAGCCGACACGCCCGTTCCTGAACGGGCGTGTTTTTTTGTATGCGTACACAGAGAGCTGTCTGAGGGTAAAAACCGTAAACACCTGTTTGTAAAGATGCCCTGTTTATAATAGAATGGAATATCATACCAAACACCAAGGAGGTCTATATGTATTACATCGGCGTCGATCTGGGCACATCTGCCGTAAAACTGCTCCTTATGGAGTCTGATGGAACAATTGTCAATATTGTATCCGAGAAATATCCGATAGCTTTTCCGAAACCGGGATGGTCTGAGCAGGAGCCGGCCGATTGGTGGAATGCTGTAAAAAAAGGAATACCGGAACTGATTTCCGGCGTGGATGCTTCTAAGGTCGCAGGTATATCCTTTGGAGGACAGATGCACGGCCTTGTAGTACTGGATGAAAACGATAACGTTATCAGACCTGCAATTTTGTGGAACGATGGACGTACACAGAAAGAAACGGACTATCTGAATGATGTGATCGGCAGGGAAAAACTGTCGGGATACACTGCAAATATTGCTTTTGCAGGTTTCACCGCACCTAAGATCCTTTGGATGAAGGAAAACGAGCCCGACAAATTTGCAAGGATAAAGAAGATAATGCTCCCGAAGGATTATATCGCCTATATGCTCACGGGAGTGCATTGTACCGACCCTTCGGATGCGTCGGGAATGCTGTTGTACGACGTTAAGAACCGCAAGTGGTCAAAAGAGATGTGTGATATCTGCGGTATAGACGAGTCTATGCTGGCAACGGTATACGAATCATATGAAAAAGTCGGTACACTCAAGGAGGATATCGCGAAAGAGCTCGGATTGCCGGCTTCAGTGATAGTCGCGGCAGGTGCAGGCGATAATGCCGCTGCAGCGGTTGGTACCGGAACTGTCGGTGAGGGTCTTTGCAACATAAGCCTGGGTACATCCGGCACTATTTTCATTTCCAGTCATGAGTTTAAGGTAGACTCTTTCAACGCGCTGCATTCATTTGCCCATGCTGACGGATATTATCATCTGATGGGCTGTATGCTGTCGGCGGCATCCTGTAAGGCGTGGTTTATAGAAGACATTCTGGGTACGGATGATTATGCCGGTGAACAGGGAAAGATTACCGACGATAAGCTCGGGAATAATAATGTATATTTCATGCCCTATCTTATGGGTGAAAGATCTCCCTACAATAACCCCAACGCCAGAGCGGCTTTCATAGGGATGTCAATGGACAGCACCCGTACAGATATGCTCCAGGCCGTTATGGAGGGAATCTCATTCGGCATCAGAGATTCATACGAGGTGGCAAAGGCTCTCGGTATAGATGTTAAGAGGACACGTATATGCGGAGGCGGAGCAAAAGGAGAGCTGCCCAAGAAAATGATGGCTAATATCCTGAACATAGATGTGGATGTACCTGCCAACGATCAGGGACCTTCGATGGGAGGCGCGATACTTGCGGCTGTTGCTGCAGGTGAATATGCTTCTGTAGAGGAAGCGGCAGGAAAGATAGTCAAGATGGAGGGAACGATACATCCGGATCCCGAGATCGCGGCAAGATATGAGGAAAGATATCAGAAATATAAAAAACTGTATCCGACACTCAAAGAATGGTATGATTAGATTGATTGCAATAAATGCCATAAACGCGTATAATATTGTGTGATTTTGAGTTTGGAGATATGGCAGGGAATGAAGGGACTTTTTGATTACGATAACGGCTTTTTCAGGACTCTTGATAAGCTCGGAAGTCTCTTCATACTGAACCTGATCACATTGGTGTGCTCCATTCCCCTTTTTACAGTCGGAGCAACATTTACGGCTCTGTACTATGTAACGATGAAGATGGTTAAAGATGAGGAAACCTATATCCTCAAAGACTTCTTCAGATCGTTCAGGCAGAACTTCAGACAGGGAACGATCATATGGCTGATCTTCTTTGTCGCGGGATCGATCCTGTATTTTGATTACAGGATAGCTTCCGGTAACAGGGATACGTTCCCTGCGGCAGGCGTTTTCGTGGTGTTGATCATGGCATGTGCGATTTTTTATGTCATGACACTTGCGTATGTTTTTCCGGTGCTGGCCAAGTTCTATAATACGGTACTGCAGACTGTAAAAAATGCACTGCTGATGAGTATACGGCATTTTCCGTACACGTTGGCAATAGTGTTTATAAATGTGGTTTTTCCCGTGATCACGCTGATAGGGTTGATAAAGAACGGACAGAGTCTGTTGGCGCCCCTGTACATATGTCTCGGATTTGCTGTTCCGGCATATGCAAACTCATATTTATTTAACAAGATATTCGCAGCGTACATAGTGTCTGAAGACGAAGTGGCAGCGATGGAACCAGATGATGCAACAGGTGTAGTGGATGAAGGTAAGAAAGAACAGTGACAGCAATATAAATATCGTCAGTATTACGCAATGGGTAGTACCGACGGCAATCCTTTTTATTTATGTGCTGGTCACTCTTTACAGCTTCTCTTCAAATATGAAGAGTAATGCAATGTATGCCGTAAGGCAGAGAGTATCGGAATATAATGATACGGTTGTCGAAGGGTTTGACGGAAAAGTTGCGGCAGCAATAGCAGCAGCCGATGCGGCAGCTGATGCAGCCTCTTATGAGATATCAAAAGGCACGGAGATAACCGAGATAGTAAAGAGCATGCTGGGACCTACCATAGGACCGGCTCTATCCACAGGTGTCAAGCTTCTTGATGTTACGGGAAGCGGATTCTCAAGCACAGGATCTGCTGTAGATGCCGAAGATCTGGATGCCATGAAAAGGTGCATCTCTGAGGGGCATTATATAACATCGGAACCGTTTTTATCGGGTGGATCATGGTATATGTGTATCTATTCTCCGGTAAAGGATGCAAAGGGCAACTTTACGTATGCACTGGAGTACACTTTCATTCTGGATGTTTTCTATGACATTCCCGTAAGCAGTAAATTTGACGGAAGGACCTGCTATGCGCTCATCAGCAATGACGGCACAATAGTCAGTGCAGCCGGAAGGAACGTGGTATCCAGAGGCGACAATATCTTTGATTCTGACAGCATCACGATCGATCATTCCAGCGAGGGAAGAGTAAAGAATAATCTGATAAACAGAAATTCCGGATATACCAACTGTACCGTGTCAGGTGAAGACAGACTCATCGTATATGATCCGTCTGCATATGGCGGCCTTTCAATAGCATCACTCGTAACTCAGAGCTACCTTGTGAACGAGAGTGAGACGTCATACGGAGCTATGGAGAGTATCCTTATCAGGGTCGTCGTAGCGATGATAGCGTTCTTTGTAGCGATACTGGCAATCAATCTTGCAAACAAGGCTGCAAATCATAAACATAATCAGACGCTTCAGGAAAAGGCGGAAACAGATCTGCTTACCGGTCTGCTGAATAAGATATCTACGGAGCAGAGAGTTACGGACTATCTTACCGAAGCCGGTCAACGCGGAGAAACGGCTATAC
>JAEEGO010000135.1 GCA_016280355.1 Lachnospiraceae bacterium
CATGACGACATTCTGCATAAACCTCGGGATGAAGGGAGGACATTTTTTCCCGCTCATATTTGCATGTACCTGTATGGGATTTGCAGTGGCATCCCTGGTGTTTTCAGCCGGAGCGCCGGAGCATGCCGCTTTTGCGGCTGCGGCGATATGCGCTACCGTGCTCGGGGCACAGCTGAAGAAACCGCTGGCGGCTTCGCTGCTTTTGCTTCTTTGCTTTCCTGTCAGGGCACTGTTCTGCATTTTCCTGTGTGCAGTCATAGGCAAAAGTGCCGCCGGGAAGATCACATCCGTCTTTGCTGATAAAAGACAGACAGAATAGCCGTATTATCCCTTGCTCCAGTCCAGGGATCTTTTCAGACTGTTCTTCTTCTCGAGCTTCATCAGGATCCGCTCCTTCAATATGAAGTATTTTGCCAGAAGCTCGTTCATGGACGTGACAGTCTGCGGTCTGTCGCTCATATATCTTGTAAAGAATGCATTCCAGAAGGTCAGGCAGGATGCCTTTGAAAGGCCGTAGGTCTTGAGGCAGTATCCTTCATTCTTATTCTCGATCGCAACAAGCGAGGCGAAAAGTGAAGAGAGGTCAAAGAGTGAGTTGCCTCTTGCACTTCCCGACATGTCGAGCAGGAGCAGTTCTCCGTTCTGTACCATGACGCTGTTGAGATTGATATCTCCGTGCACATAGGTGACACTGTCAGGTATCGAAGAGATGAGTGTCCTGAACATGGCAGTATCTGCATCGTTCGGCTCATTTACCTCGTCGATCCACTTCATGTATCTGTCCTTTATGTCAGGCAGTTTTCCGTCCGGTATCTCCAGCGAGTGCAGCTCCTTCACCATATCTGCAAGCAGCTCGGCATACCCGGTCAGATAGTCCGGGTTGCGGCTTATGAGATAGGCGAGAGACGTCATCTCTGCCTTTTCAAACACGATACCGTGTCCTTCTTCACACCTGACCACATCATACGGTATCAGTGTCGGCACTCCGCATACCATGGCAGTACGGGCATAGCTTCTCTCCTTCTTGATCTCTGAGAGAGGAACGGTATCTCCATATACTTTTATCATCTCATCATCGGAGAGCCGGAATATCTCACCGTTCAGGGCGGAGCTTATTTTTTTACAGCCCTTAAGCGATACAAATCTCAGCGCTCTCTCGACGTCGAAAACATTGTTCAGGCCTGTCACTTCGAAGACGTCGTATACTTTATCCGATACGTTTATGATGTGTATATTATTTTCGAATTGTTTCTGCACATTCAGCAGCACGCGAAGGCCGGCACTTGAAATATACTCAAGCTCAGTGGCATCAAAGGCTATGCTGGCGTTGCGGGGCAGCTTCGCGGTGTCCTTCAGTTCCTCTTCGAACTGATATGCATTTTTTGAATCGATCATCCCGGACAGAAAATAGGTCAGGGTTCCTTCGGAAAACTCGTTTCTCACTCTTTTTCTCCTTTTCTGATCTTCTCATAGACCTTCTTCGTGGTAAGGCCCTGTATCACGGTAGTGAAGAAGACTATGGCATAGGTGCAGCCGAGTACTATGTGGTAGATCTCGGATGGGACCATGGACGATGCGCTCATGGCCAGCGCTATACAGAGCCCGCCCCTGAGGCCTCCCCAGGTGAACAGCGTTGAAAAACCGATCTTTCCATAGCCGTCCGGAAGCTCGCCCATGAAGAAGGTACTCGCAAAAAGGCTTGAGAACCTTCCGGCAAAATTGCACAGGATCGCTATAACTGACAGTATGATCACCATCGGCATCTGCATTATCCTGATAAAGGAAAGACCCAGGATAACATAGAGCACGGAATTCAAAAGACAGTCTATCACGCCCCAAAAACCGTCAAAATTCTCAAGCTTCATCTCATTGCCAGCTTTTTCCTCACGGTGCCTGAGAGTGGAAAAGAGCACTCCGCATACGACCGATGCTATGGCACCCGAGCAGGAGAACACCTCGCAGAGCACATAGGCAAGGGATACCATCAGCAGACTGATGAATATCCTGCGGCTCTCATCAGAGGTATGTTTGAATATCACGAAGAATACAAACGTCACCGCTGTGCCTATGATCAAAGCTCCTGCTATCTCTCTTATCATGATCGAAAAGAAGCCCCCCTCGGAAGTACCCGTCACCATGCTGGAAAAACACACGAAGAGTGCAACACCCACACCGTCATTTAAGAGGGATTCACCCTCCACCAGAAACCCGGTATCCTTTGGCAGCCCGAATTTATTCAGTATGCTCGTCGCTGCTATCGGATCGGTCGGTGCGACTATACTGCCGAACATAAGACACATCGGAAGCGAAAAAGACAGGTTCAGCAGACAGGATGCTCCGTAAAACAGAAGACCGTAAAAGATCGCTCCAAGAAAAGTGCACAGAAATGAAAGCACTCCCACCTGTCTCTTGAGCCGCACAAAATCCTTCAGCTTCATATGGCAGGAGCCTGCAAAGAGCATGAAGCAGAGCACCCCGTCCATAAGGAAATCTTCTATGTTGAAAAGACTGATATCCTCGAGCACGTCGCGCGCCGTCGTGTCGTTGGTAAAAGCATAGACCAGAAGAAGTACACCGCCGACGATGACCGAAAACAGCATCAGAGATATCTCATATGTAAGCTTAGTGACCTTCTCGTTGAAAAATCCAAGCAGTACCACAAGCAGCAGAAGAAGTACCGCAAGCGTCAGAAAATTACCCATCATCTTATCCTCCTATGCACTTAAAGCATTATACCATGACAACCCGGCTTATATTTACATTATTTTCCTTATGTGATAGTATTTTTATAATATTTTTTTTTAGAAAAGTAGTGGAAAGGAAGGTATTTTCATGAAAGAGATGCAGTTCAGTAAAGGCGATATCATTTTCAAAGAAGGAGATATGGGTGATACCCTGTATCAGATAGAAGATGGTACCGTAGGTATCTACTCAGCATACAGCACGGCTGAGGAGCAGCTTCTTACAGAACTTAAAGGGGGTAAGTTCTTCGGAGAGATGGCTGTGATAGAGGCATATCCCCGCAGTGCCACAGCAGTAGCACTGGATGATGTGAAGGCTGTAGAGATCGGCTCCGGTGAGATGACAGATTACTTCAAGAAGGATCCCGAAAAGATCATGGACATCATGAAGAGTCTGGGCGGACGTCTGCGTGAGCTGACCGATGATTTTGAAGACGTTAATTCAGCTATAGATGATCTGCGTGTGAACGGAATCGATAAGAAGAGCGACAGCCTCGTAGGCCGCATCAAGAAGTTTGCAGGCGTATACAAGAGGAACAAGGCAGCTCAGAAGCTCAGTGCAGAGACTATCCGCAGACTTGAGCAGATGGGACATGCAGACGGCTTCAAGACAACCGTAGAGAGCTATTCAAAGGATACAGTTATCTTCAAGCAGGGCGAGAAGGGCAACTGCATGTATGATATCCATTCCGGTTCCGTGGGAATATACAAGGCATTCGGCACTCCCGATGAAAAGCTTCTTACAACTCTCATGCCCAACCAGTTCTTCGGCGAGATGGGTATGGTAGGCGATGACGAGCGTACCGGTACTGCTGTTGCCATGGAAGACGGCACAAGCCTTGAGATCATCTATCCCAAGGATCTTGCAGAGCTTTTCCAGCAGAATCCCATGAAGGTCGAGATGATACTTGCACATCTGTCATACAGGCTCAGGAAGCTGACTCATGAGTATATGAGAGCCTGCGAGATACTGTTCAAGGTATCTGAGGCTGAGGAAAGCGGAAATGCCGTAGGTGATGATGTTAAAGGAGCAATAAACGGATTCAAAGGCAGTCTGTATGACTGATGCCAAAAGACCGGTCCTTCAGGTACAGCCAAGATATGAGTTCCGCGAGGAATGGGATGTATTGGCGTCGTCTGAAGGTCTGACCTATGAAGTTCTTGATTTTTCTATGCCACCCGCTCTCATTGAGAGCGGGTTGTTTGAAGAATACCTTGATTGGTATTCTTCGTGCGGTCGTACCACATCCATACACGGTTTTTTCATGGACGTTAATCCGGCATGCAGCGATCCAGGCATCAGGGATCTGTCAAAAGAAAG
>JAEEGO010000136.1 GCA_016280355.1 Lachnospiraceae bacterium
AGCTTACCGCCGGAATGTTCAGCTTCCAGCTGAAGGATGCAGACGGCAACGTGCTTCAGACCAAGACGAATGATGCAGAGGGCAAGGTGGCCTTCGACAGTATCGGTTACACTCTGGATGATCTGGGAGATCATACCTACATAGTGAACGAAGTGATACCTGAGGAGGCTGATAAGAATCCCGGCATCACATACGATACAAATTCATATGAGCTGAAAGTGAAAGTGAGCGATAACGGTGATGGTACACTCGGCATCGCAAAGAGCGGAGATATAGCAGCGCTCGAGAGCACAGGATTCAAAAACACGTACACTGAGAAGGGCAAGATCAGCTTCCAGGTGAAGAAGGCCATAAACAAGTGGAACGACAAGATGAGCTTTACATTCAAGCTCTATGACGGTGACACTGAGCTGAAGACCTTCGTGCTTAATAAGGATAAGCCGGAGTCTGAGCTTTTCGAGATCGAAGTGGGTGCAGCGGAAGCAGGCAAAACTCACGATTACAGACTGGCTGAGCAGACTGACACGAATGGCAGCAAGGGTATCACTTATGATGAGAATGCATCACAGACCCTTCCCATCACGTGGACCAGTGACGGCAGAGGCACTCTGGAGCCTTACTACAACGGCTCAAAGGTGACGACCGGAGCTCTGGCAGTGACATTTAACAATACCTATAACGCAGCCGGAAGCTTCATGCCGAAGGTGACCAAGAACATCACCGGGATGAACCTCACAAAGGAGTTTGAGTTCAAGCTTACGGATGATGCAGGCAATGAGCTGGATACAAAGACAATAGGATCTTCGGGTTCAAGAAATACATCCGATACTGCTGTATTTGCTACACAGAACTACGGCCTGGAGGATGACGGCAGGACCTATACCTACCATATCTACGAGGTAGTACCCGAGGGAGCCGTGGACGGCAAGTATGAGGGTATCACCTACGATACGACCGATCATGTGATCACAGTGGCACTGACAGACGACGGTCTCGGAAACATCAAAAAGGCCATCACCGTGGACGGCAGAGCTTTAGATGATGACGCGGAAGTCAATGTTGAGTTCAACAACGTATACACTACGGCCGGAAAGGCAGTGCTCAACGCAAAGAAGAAGGTATCGGACGGCACGCGTGAGCTGGCAGCAGACAAGCTGAGCCTGAACAATAAATTTGAGTTTGAGCTGAAGGATGCGAGCGGCAAATCTATTGACAAGGCAAAGACAGATGCTACGGGACTTGTGACCTTCAAGGAGATCGAGTACACGGAAGCAGGTACATACACCTATACCATCGAAGAGATCACCGAGGACAAGGACGGCTATACAAAGAAGGGCGGATCTCAGACTGTCAGGGTAGAGGTGACAGATGACGGCAAGGGTACTCTTACAGCTGAGCCTGAGTATGGCACGGACTTCCCTGTCTTTGTCAATGAGTTCAGCGCGAATGCAGAGGTAACACTCGGCGGAAAGAAGACACTTGAGGGTAAGGCTGCAACAGCTAAGACCTTCAGCTTCGAACTGGTACCTGAAGCCGGACAGAGCGATGCGGCAAAGAATGCAAGGACCGCTTCGGTCACATACGAGGCAGGAGCTGACGGAAATAAGGACTTCAGTTTTGATAAGCTGACCTACGATCTGTCAGATCTGGCAGGTGCCGTGGAGAAGAAGTTCTACTATACCATAGAAGAGGCGGCTGCCTCGGACGGAGTAGTCCAGACAGGCACTACGATGTATGCGATGGAGGTAGACCTGAAGCTTGAGGACGGCAAGCTGACGGCTGTGAAGTCCGTCAAGGCCGTAAGCGATCAGGACAAGGGCTTCTGGGCAACGCTTAAGGACAATCTGTTCAACGGCGGAAGCGACAGCGTGGTCTTTACCAACGTATATAAGGCGGAGGGTCAGATACCTCTGGCAGGCAGGAAGAGCCTGGCAAAGAATGACGGCACACTTTCGCTTGCCGGATTCACCTTTGAGGTAAAGGATGAGAAGGGTAATAAGGTCGCCACAGGAGAGAGCAGGGCAGACGGAAGCATCGAATATACCGTGACTGACAGCAAATACGGTGAAGGCAATGTACTGAAGTACAAGCTGGGCGATACCGGTGCTCACAGGTATACGATCACTGAGGCGGCGAAGGACGGCTTCTTAAGTGTGGAGTCCAAGACCTTCGTTGTGAACGTGACCGATAACGGCAGCGGAAGTCTGGAGGTAAAGGCAGACAATGCAGAGACAATGCTCTCCTTCATCAACACACCTACCGAGCTGAGCATCAGCAAGAGGGATGTGACTACGGATGCAGAGCTTAAGGGAGCTACGCTGACTCTGACAGGCGATAAGCTTGATGAGCCCATCAGCTGGAAGTCCGACGGAACCACAAAGACCATCTACGGTCTGACGGCAGGCACTTATAAGCTGACCGAGACAGCAGCTCCGGCAGGATATGAGATAGCAACCGAAGCTACCATAGTACTGAAGGCTGACAATACTATCGAGGTGAAGGACAGCCGGGATACAGTGAAGGCAGCAGACGGCAATGTGACGAACCTTGTGGTAGTGAACGACAGAGTAAAGCCGATCGTCATCACCAAGGTGGACGCAAAGGATGATCGCGTCCTGACGGGTGCGAAGTTTGAAGTGACCGGACTCGACGGTACTGCACTGCCTGCAGGATCCGTAGAGGACAGGATGTCTTCTGACGGCATCATCACGCTGAAGGGACTTACGACAGGCAGGACATACAAGCTGACAGAGACTGAGGCTCCCGAAGGGTATGCAAAGGCAACTCCCGTAGAGTTCAGTATTGATGCGAACCGCAATATCACGATCGTCTCTGGCGGCGATCACGCTGTCGTGGGCGCAGACGGACTGAGCATCAGAGTGGCTGATGAGCCGATAGAGTTCTATCTGGTGAAGTATGACGAGAGTGGCAATAAGCTGCCCGGAGCAAAGTGGCAGATAAGGGATACTGCAGATACTGCAGTGATGGACAACCTCACATCTCTCGGTGAGGGTAAGAGGCTCAAGATATCACATCTTGTACCCGGAACCTACAGCCTGGTGGAGACAGAGGCTCCTGAGGGCTACGAGATAGCAAAGCCCGTAGAGTTTACCATAGACGAGTATGGCAAGGTCACCATAGGCGGAGCTTCGGTCACAGACACGGACGGTGCTTATATCGTGCCTATGACCGACAAAAAGATCGATGAGATCTCATTCTCAGGACAGAAGGTCTGGGTAGACGGTGAAGATGAGAACAAGACGAGGCCTGAGAGCATCACGGTGGTCCTCCAGAGAAAGCTTGCAAATGAGACGGGCTGGACCAGAGACTTCCTGACCAAGCAGGCGCTGAAGAAGGACGGCTACAGATTCACCTTCAGTGATGAAGATGCTAAGGCTGAGGGCAAGCGTCTCTTCAAGACAAATGAGTACGGAGTCAAGTATGAGTATCAGATAATCGAGGAGCTGACAGGCGATACTGCCGAGAGATACATCGCTGATAACGGCGGACTCGGAGTACAGACAGAGAGCAGCGGTGACACTTATGTGATCACCAACAGGCTGAAGCCCGAAAAGGTAAGGATCGATGTGGAGAAGACCTGGCAGATAGCCGGCGCTTCGAACGATGACATCTATACCGGATTCACAGCAAGGCTGCAGAAGAAGGTCGATGGTGAATTTGTGGATGTCACGGATAAGGATGGCAAGGTGCTGTCAAAGCCCGTACCGAAGGAGGGCAAGAAGGGCAAGATAAGCTTCGAAGGTCTCGACAAATACGATGAGTACGGCTATGAGATCGCCTACAGAGTAGTAGAGACCAACGGCAGCAATACGTACTTCTGGACGACAGGCAACGAGGTGATATCCGCAGAGGGCAAGGATGCTACGGATGGCAGCGCTGATAATGTGATCAATCTGTCACTTCTGAATGATCACAACGTTAAGGGCACTTATGCTGAGATCGGCGGAGTGAAGACCGTTTCCGACCTTTCCAAGGGTGAGGCGAAGTCACTCGCAGGCTTCAGGTTCGGTCTCTATGAGGATGCAGGGGCTACGAAGCTTGCAAAGATCAGCGGCAAAGATGCCATAGCGGTCACGGATAATAGGGGTAACTTCTCCTTCGACAGGATCGACTACACGGAAGATCAGGTCGGACCGCACACCTACTATATCAAGGAGATAGACGACGGAAGAGAAGGGTACACCTACGATACGACTGTTTATCCCGTAACGGTGAAGGTGGTATACAACACTGACAGATCTGCAATAAGCACGACAGTGGAATATGCTGCAGGCAACACCGTAAAGAATGACTACAGTGCAAAGGGTACCTTCAAGCTGAGCATCAGGAAGCTGATGCAGAACGATTACTGGCCTGAAGGGGCAGAGTTCAGCTTCAGAGTCACTGACAACGGAGCAGATGCACGTACGGTCAAACTGACTGATGCAAAGAGAAGCGAAGAGCTGACCTACAGCTATACCGAACAGGGTGACCATGAGTATGTGGTCACTGAGCTGGACAGTAACGGCAGAGAAGTATCAAAGACAGACAAGGCAAACGGCATCACTTTTGATGATCCGATGAGCATCAAAGTATCCTTCAGGGATGATGGCTTAGGTGAGCTGAAAGCGTATGTGGACGGCTCCGAGACTGCCGAGAAGGAAAAGACGGTATTTATGGTCAACGACTATGATGCAGAGGGAACCTTCGGCATGACCGGCAGGAAGAGCATCAACAAGGGTGCCATAACCGAGGGGCAGTACGTGATAGAGATCACCCGTACGGATGTGGATCCTCAGGTGAGCGTGGAGGTACCTGTGGGAGCTGACGGCAAGTGGAGCTTCCCTGACGAATTCGCTCACTACACTCTGAAGGATGCGGGAACCACACCGACCTTTACGGTGAGAGAGAAGAATACCGCAGTACCGGGTGTAGTCTATGATGAGAGCCTGTATACAGTGAAGCTTACTGTTACGGACAACGGCGACGGCACTCTGAACGTGGCATCGGATGTGGCTGACAATACCATGACCTTCATAAACACATTGCCAGGTGACGGAGAGGCTGTGATCAATGCCTCAAAGTCGGTGGAAGGCATGGAGATGGGTGAGTATGAGTTCTCGCTCATTCCTGACAATGATTGGAACAAGCTGAATGAGACTGTGAAGAAGGCAGACAATGTAGGCTCTGCAGTCACATTCACGGTAAGCTACAACGCTGCTCAGGTGAATATACCCAAGGGCGAGAGCAGGACGTACAAGTATACTCTGGCTGAGACAAAGGGTGAAAAGGGCGGAGTCACTTATGATGAGAGGACCTTCCCTGTGACCGTTACCGTCACCAATGACGGCACCAGCCTTAATGCCACAGCCAGCTACGATAGCGGTACGCCTGCATTCAAAAACACCTATCATGCAGAAGGCAGTACCTCTGTAAAGATAGTGAAGAAGCTGACAGAAAACGGTCAGGAGACAGATCTGTATCCTGCAAAGGGCTTCACCTTCAAGCTGAAGAGCGACAAGGGTGCAGTGCTGGATACAAAGGTCGTGAATGCAAAGAATAAGACAGCAGTATTTGACGGCGAGTACTTCCACTATACCGAGGAGGATGTGAAGGAGAACGGCAGGTATACAGAGTCCGTGACCAGGTATTATTACATCACAGAGGAAAAGGAAGATGCCGACGGAGTCACTTATGATGAAGATACTGCTGTAGTCAGGGTGGTGCTGACCAACAAGGACGGCAAGCTGAGCGTGGAGAAGACTGTGGAGAAAGCTTCGGGTAAGGTCGAAGAGGCAGAAGACGGAATACTCGCAAGACTGCAGGATCTCTTCTCCAACGGCAGTAAGAGCGAAACGGCTGATGCCGATGCCGTATTCGTTAACAAGCTGGAAAAGAGCGGTGAGCTCGGATTTGAAGGGCTGAAGCTGCTGAAGTATGCGGACGGTTCAGACGTTGTAATGACCGATGAGCTTCGTGCCCAGCTGGCAAACCTGGTATTCACCGTGACAGGTGAGGATGGACAGACCGTTGTCTCTGACGCGGTATCCCCTGACGGCACAGTCAGCTTTGGAGACAGGAAGTTTACCTTCAACAAGACAGATGATGAATACAAGATCACAGTATCCGAGAGCTGGAAAGACGGCAACAAGCCGGCCGGATTTGAGCTCGACTGGAAGGACGGCAGGGAATTCACCGTAAGTATCGAGGATGATGAGCAGAATTACAGCAGGCTCATCCCCGTCATGGTAAATACGGACGAGTGCAGGCTTGCCGATAGCAGTGATCATAAGGTATTCAGCTTCACCTGCAAGGATACGATGAAGAAGGAACTTAAGGTTAAGAAGTCCTTCGGCGGAGAAGGCGATGTGGAAGCAGAGCTTACTCTCTTCAAGAAATTCGCTGTAGGCAGAGGCAAGGTCGATGGCTGGCCGAAGGCCTTCAGCAGAGCTATAGGTGAGATCACTATTGAGGGCGGTCTGGATCCCGGTGAGTATGTGCTGGAGGAGACCAAAGTGCCTGAGGGATATGAGAAGGCTGATGATGTCGAGTTCCGGGTGCTGGAGAACGGCAAGTACGTGATGAACGGTACAGAGTATGCACAGACCATCGAGGTGCCGATGAACAACATCACTATAGATGAGGCTGATACATCCCTTGTGATCACCAAGGAATGGAAAGATCCTTACAACGGTGAAGGCGCAGACATCACAAGGAGACCTACGGTGCAGGCTCAGATACAGCAGAGAGTCAGGACTAAGGACAGCGGTGATGATGCATGGGGCGAGTGGACTGATTATGACCTTGTGCCGGTAACGCTTCAGTCTGACGGCAAGACCTACAGATACGAGACAGACGGTCTGCCTAAGGTAAGGTACAATACAAATACTTTCTCATATGACGAGTATGACTACAGAGTAAGTGAAGTGAAGGTTGACGGTTACAAGGCAGAGGCTGTCCTCGGAAAGACCATAGGAGGCTATGACTACAGCTTCAACTTTGTGAATACTATCGACCAGAAGTTCATCAAGATACCTGTAAGGAAGGTATGGGAGGACAACAAAGCCGCAACTGCTCATCCTGATATCAAGTTCACGCTCTATGCGGACGAGAAGCCCGTGCAGGAGCTGACACTGAAGGCAGGTGAGAGGGAAGTTGTATTCGCAGGCGAGGACGGCAAGGGTCTTAAGGTCTATGACGACGAGACAGACTACCATGTGATCAGATATACGATCGAAGAGGAGCAGGCAGACGGATACAAGAAGCCCGTCATCACTCAGAATGATGCGAATGATGTGGAGAAGGGCTTCACCGTGACCAATGAGTCTATCAAGATCAAGATCAAGAAGTATGATCTCGGCGACGACAGTGCCGATCCCATAACACTGGCAGGTGCGGAGTTTACCATCAACGAGGCAAACGACGACTGGTCGATCAAGAAGGACGGCTGGAAGGCAAGCTTCGCTACGACACAGCACTCTGACGGATGC
>JAEEGO010000137.1 GCA_016280355.1 Lachnospiraceae bacterium
CTGGTCACCGGTAGGCTTATATTCAGAATGTAGCTTAAAATTCATTTCTCACAAAATACCCTCAGCATCCAAAACAAATGTGATCGGTAATGCAACGATACCGAACACTTGTTTGTATATTATCCGAAATGCTTATCCCTGTCAATTCCCGTTTCCGGTCTATATATCTTTATCTGTAGCAGGGATCAGCTCTTTCGTTTCTTTGGAGCCGGGAGTTCATCATACATCGCTTCCATGAGTTCTCTCAGAAACCCCCTGTTTTCGATATCCTCCACCAGCAACATCTCCTTTGCCCCGTCATATGGCAGCTCCAGGTCCGCATCCGGCATCATATCCGCTGCCGCCTTGATATTTTTCACCAAAAACCGGTCGTCATAGATCCCACCGACTACCTTGCCACGGTAATAGATGATATACTCGCCCATCATTGCTCTGTGGGATATATCATCCGTCTCTGAAAGCTGTTCCAACACATAGTCCAGATACTCTTTACTCGATGCCATATTATTTCCTCCATATATAGCCGAGGCTCTTTGTCCTCACATATCCTACCAGCCCTTACACGACAGCACCATGTCATGTTTGTATTGAAAAATCTGTACCCCGGTTTCCCAAAAGTACAGATTTTATCCTTACAGATCTTCTGATCAAAAGCCATCAAAGGTCAAGTTCTTTTTCGATCTCACTTTGAGCGGCTTCCAGCTGGTTGTCCGTCCCGTCAGCCTTATAGGCCTCCATGTCCGCCTCCACCTCAATATCCGGTTCTATGCCGATCTCATGGATACACTCATCCTTAGGCAGATAATACTGTCCTGCGGTAAACTCTATGGCTGTGCCGTCTCCGAGACTGTAGGTATTCTGTATAATACCCTTGCCATATGTCTTTGTTCCCATCACCGTTGCCTTATCGTGATCCTTCATTGCCCCGGTCAGTATCTCGGCTGACGAAGCGGTATTTCCATTCACGAGGATCACCACAGGAATATGTATCTCATTCTTGCCGTCAGATGTCCACTGGCTTTTATGACCGTCCTTTGACATGGCATATACGATCATTCCCTTAGGCAGCATTTCCGATGCTATATCGGCACAGGCATCTACAAGTCCGCCGGGATTGCTTCGCAGATCCAGTATCAGTCCCTTCATTCCGGCCTCTTCCAGCTCCTTCTTTGCCTCTTTGAACTGGGACACCGTTATCTGATCAAACTCCGCGATACGTATATACCCTATTTTCTTTTTTTCATCCAGCATTTTTGATGTTACGGTCTCAACATCGACGCTCACTCTTTCAACCGTGAATGAAAGTTCCTCGCCGTCCCGGTACATAAGCAGGTCCACGGTAGTGCCTTCCTTACCTTTTACATGAGAAGCCACCTCTGATGAAGACCACGCTGTAGCATCTTCTCCGTCGACCTCCAGGAAAAAGTCTCCTTCTTTGATGCCGGCTTTGTCAGCCGAATATCCCTCCATGATGGATACCACATAAGGTGCTCCGGTCTTCTGGTCGGTTCCTATCGTACAGCCTATCCCGGAAAACTGTCCGGCATTATCCTCTCTGTCTCTTTTGAGCTCTTCGGCCGTATAGTAGTACGCGTATTTATCACCAAGAGATGACATGATGCCTTTGTATATCCCGTCTGCTTCCGCTTCATCCGTTCTGTCCCAAAGGTAATATCTGTCCACGACTCCTTCTATCAGGCCGATCTTTCTCTGAGTCGCCTCTGAAAGGGAGTTGGGGCTGCTGAATGCCACCTTATATATCAGAAGCATCAGGGCAGCTCCGGCTATCATGCCGAGCACAAAATGGAGGATCCTGCCTTTTTTCCGTCCCTCTTTTTTTCTCTCTTTTCTGTCTTGCAGCTCCTGAGCTGAAATTTCTTTTAGTTCATACTGACCTTTACCGGTCTGTTCCCATTGCGTATTGTTCATAAGAGCTCCTGTGTTTTATTTCAGATAGTTCCAGGGATTGACATAGTTTCCGTCTTTTCTGACTCCGAAATGAAGATGCGGTCCTGTACTCCGTCCCGTGGATCCTACTGATCCTATCCTGTCACCTGCAGATACTTCCTGTCCCACTGAAACATTTATCGCCGATGCATGCATATATATTGTTATAAGATCAGATCCATGATCTATCATTGCATAGTTTCCCATGGAACTGGAATAGGATGCGGCTATGACCTGTCCATCAGCTGCCGCCAGTATCGGTGACCCGGACGGAGCTGCCATATCTACGCCGTTATGCATCATCTGCACTCCCAGCGTCGGGTGCATCCTCATACCGTAATCATCCGATATCCTGGTATATTTCGGTGCCGGCCATACGAACTGCCCTCCGCCGTACACCCTTCTGTTTGCCTCTGCCAAAGCAGCCTGCTGCCTTCTGAGCGCTGCCTCTATGGCTGCGATCTCCGCATCCTGCTCCGCTATCATCTTTTTATATTCTGCAACCTGAGCTTCTTTCGATCCTATCTCAGCATTGTATTGTCCGATCTCAGCTTCCTTTGCGGAGATAAGTGCAGACATATCGTCTTCCTTTTCCTTTTGCTCCGCCTGTTTTTCTTCGAGTTCCCTCTGTTTTTCATCAAGCTTGGCTTTGCTTTCCTCCAAAACCTTTTTTGCTTCCTCAGCCGCTTCTACGGACTTGGCGTATTCAGCCAGCTTCCTCTGATCATAGTCCATTATACGACTGATGTATTGGGTCCGGTTCAACAGATCCGCTATACCTTTTGAGGAAAAGATCAGGCTGAAGATGGTGTTTTTCTCTGTTGTGTACATGAAGTGTATCTGGTCTTTTATCGCCTCATACTGTGCCAGACGTACTGCTTCAGCTTCATCAAGGGCAGCCTGTGCTTTTTCGATAGCTTCTTCTGCCTCTTCTATCTGCGCTTCATTCTCCGATATTGCCATGTTGATCTCGTTAAGATCATCCTGGATCTGTTCCATGGCGGCATCAAGAGTAGCGACATATGTGACCACATTGTTCTTTTCTGTCTGAAGTGAGCCGATTATCTGCTGTACACTCGCCATTCCGGATGCTAGAGATGCCTTAGTCTCATTTGCCTTTTGCTTGGCAGCCTTGCTCTCCTCTATCTGCTTTTTCAGTTCATCGATATCGGAAGAAGTGCTGTCGTCGTCATCATCGTCATCGTCGTCATCATCATCCGATGAGTCCTCCGAAGATTTCTTTTCGGATGCATATGCCCGAACAGGCAATACAAATTGTGCCGTGCATAATGTCATGCACAGCACAAGAAGCAAAAACCGTTCTACAGCAAATCTTCTCGTCATACCCTGAGATGGCGGCGCACGGTGAGGCCGCTGCCCAGAAAGCCAATGCCAACACCCAATATCAAAGCTATCGGCACCAGAGTGTAGAATATCTGTTCAACCGGAAGAAATGCGAGTATGGAATTAAGTACTGCGAATTCCTGCATTACATAGCCTATTGCTTTGTTGTATATGAAATAGATCACGATCAGCGGTATGGCAGCACCTACAAGACCCAGTATCATACCCTCCAGCATGAACGGTGCCCTTACGACAAAGTCCGATGCTCCGATCAGCTTCATTATGCCTATCTCCTCACGTCTCACTGATATTCCTATCGCGACCGTATTGCTTATCAGGAAAATCGATACCGCAAACAGTATGAATATGATGGCCAGTGACACGTAGCTTACAAGGCTGTTTGCTGTAGCTAGGGTATTAGCCACATTGGCTGACTTATGGATCTCACTGATACCGTCGACCGTCATAAGGTACTCCACCAGATCCTCCTGCATGGCTACATCATTCAGATAGATCTCGTAGTTTGCCGAATCTGCAAGGGGATTATCATCTCCGAAGGTATCTGCATATTCTCCCAGATAGTCATCCTTGAACTCGTTCCAGGCTTCTTCAGCAGATACATATACGACCTTTGACACCTCTGCTCGCTGTCCGATCTCCTGTCCTATCTGTACGATACGTTCATCCGGCAGATCGGGCTCAAAGAAAACCGTCACCGCCACACCGGACTCAACCTGATGAACAATATTCTGAAAATTGACCATGACTGCATAAAAAAGGCCAAACAGGAAAATACAGGATCCGATAGTTGCTATCGTTGCAAGTGAGAAGATCTTGTTCCTGAATATCGATTTGATACCCTGCTTGAGGGTAAATCCCAGCGTACTAATCCTCATCTATGTATTCTCCTCTTTCTTCATCAGCAAGGATCACTCCCTTTTTCATCGTTATGACCCGCTTCTGCATCGCGTTGACTATCTCACGGTTGTGTGTCACCACAAGTACTGTCGTACCGCGTCTGTTTATCTTTTCCAGAAGTTTCATTATCTCCCATGAATTCTTGGGATCGAGATTTCCGGTTGGCTCATCGGCAAGCAGGATGGGCGGCTTGTTTATTATGGCACGTGCCACAGCTACTCTCTGCTGTTCTCCTCCGGAAAGCTCCTTGGGCTTGGAGCTGTACTTCTCCGCCAGTCCCACGGTAGACAGGACCTGCGGCACATTCCTCTTTATCTCGCGCCCCGGCACCGATATAACCCTCTGTGCAAACGCGACATTTTCATATACATTCCTGTCCTTCAGCAGTCTGAAATCCTGGAAGACGCAGCCTATATTGCGTCGATACTTCGGTATGCGACTGTGCCTGAGCTTGGTCACATCCGTATTGTTTACGATTATCCTTCCGGATGTGGGCTTGAGTTCTCTCAAAAGCAGCTTGATCAATGTACTTTTGCCGCTGCCCGAGTCTCCCACGATGAATACGAACTCTCCGGCATCTATGTTCAGGCTTATGCCGCTCAGGGCCGGAGATCCCGAACTATATGTTTTTACTACATCCTCCAATAAGATCATATCCTATCCCTCTACCTGTATCTTCCTGCAACCTTTGTAAACAGCCTGCCGGACAGCCTTGCCATGAAACCCTGTTTCACGGATCCGTCTTCTTTGACCTTCAGCATTTCCGGCTGCAGCATAACAACTACTTTTGCATTCATGAATTTCTTGGCGGTACTGATAAAATCCACCCCTTCCTTACCTGTAAGTACCGCAAATACTACATATGGTGTGACAGAATTGATATCATTCGTGACATCCTCCGCAGCAGATACATCTGCTGTATCGCATGTCCCGGCAATCTGGAGAGCACTCTCAAATGTCCCCAGAAGTCTTTTGAGATCAGCCATCTGAGCTGTTGTCTGAGTAAGGAGAAATATTCTCCTTCGTTCTTTAGACAACAAATGAAGCAGACCCTTTAAATAGAGATTTCTGTCAATCTCTCTGGCTCTGCCCTTCTCCTCAACATCTGCTGCCTTGAAGATATCCGATGTGGCAATCATTGTGACATCTGCTTCTTCCTCAATGAACGACTTGTATTCTTCAGAATCTGAAGCCGCCAGCAGCTCGTCTCTGGTCAGGAAATATACCACGGACGGGGAATTATAGGAAAGAAATTCCCTCGTCAGATGCAATGCTTCCCTGACAGAATGATCCTTTATGCTAATCCCCAATATATCGTATGTCTTCATAACACCATAACGGGTATTATAGCACACTGACTTTTTCTTTATCAACTGTATATAGTAATGACAACTCTATATATTGTGGTTTTTTCATCCGCTTCAGTCCACAAAAAAACAGGACTGCCCTCTTGCAGTCCTGTCGTTTCGGATATCATACCTCAGCAGGATATGTCGATATTCCCTCCGACTGCCGGATTAACGGAATTCTCCATCATCTTGATCATGGCTGCTCCCATGGCATCCTGGTTGTCCAGCGTCTTGGACAGCATAGCCGTACCTACGGCATTGCTTGTCTTTGCAGCGGACATTGCGGATGCTACGCTGCGTATGGTACCTGTCGGATCGGCCATTGAGCCAATTGCTCCTATCATGCGATCCCTCCTTTCAAAAGCCACTGCGCAATCATATGTTATTGCATAGTGTATGCTTTAAATGTATATCGGTCGAAACTGTAAGTTCCTAAATACTCCAGATCATTTTTTTCTACATTTTCCGGTATATCAGACTCCGCACTTTCACTGACGAAAAGATACCTGTCCCCCTTTACAGTATCGATATCATCTTTTGTATATGCCTTGAGCCAGGGCGCATAGTACATAAGACACACCTGTATCTCAGGGAAGTTCTCATAGATCACGTAACCGTCGTCTGCATCCGTGGAGTCAATAAACTGCTCAAAGGCGGAAGTGTCCTTATATTCCTCGGCATATTGTCGTCCGTATCCGGTAATGAATATCACAAGCAGCAGCCCTGCTCCTGCTGCCAAAGCAATGCCTCTGGCAAGAACCGGTATCCTGTCGAAAGGTATATCCTGTACGGCAAGAGCTGCCCCAAGCCACATGATCCCTATGGCCGGCATCAGATATCTGGATGAGAAAAAGGTGGATCCGGTCAAAACCATGACCCCGTAAGACATGAAGATCTGCAATACGAAAACCGCCATAAACCAGGCTGCAGTGTAATCCCTCTTCGCAACAGCCGTTCCAAATAAAACTGCCACAGCCAAAAGAAGCAGTGCCGACAATACCGTATAGTGGGTAACGAACGGATATCTGAGGCTTTGCAAAAAGTTTGAAACGGATGCTCCCGCAGCAGAAAAGTATGACGTAGCTTTTCCAAGCTGGAATATTGTCAGCACCCCACAGGGGATATACAGTGCTATGCACAGTACAGCAAGCTTTATCCAGGTCACAAACTGCTTCTTTTTAACGAAGAAAACCAGCAGCATAAACCAGATATACACTTCCGTGATCAGAGTATACTGATGTGTATAAGCACCCAGGACAGTACAGATCATAAGCAGCGGTGTCGAATAGGGTATATCTTTCATCAGACAAAGTGCAAAAACGGCAGATGCCGCAGCAAAGAAAAGAGCCCAGCTGTACATGCGTATCTCTACTCCGTGTTCCAGCATATAAGGCATCACTGTTATGAGAATGATATATATACAGGCTGTACCCGTTGATCTGACTTTTGTCAGAAAGGTGGCCGCCACCAGCATCAGCAATACCATTGGCAGCACCGAAAACAGTTTGAGCGTCACTGAGGAGTATCCGAATATACGTGTAAAACACCAGGCCGCCATGTTATAGAACGGAGGCAGGGTATCGTTTGCTGTACGGCTTATCATTTCCGGAAAGCCACATCGTATGATAGATGCGGAAAAAGCCTCGTCCAGCCACAGGTTGTTGTTGAACACAAGGCTGACGTATATCGCCGTGCACAGAACTGTCAGTATGTAAGGCATATATTTCCATATAGTTTTCATGATGATAAGTATACCGCAGCATTTGCATTATATCCAATTTGGATATAAAATTGTGTTATGTATGCTGTCACATGGGAAAACCTAAAAGAAGTTACCGAGAAGTGCATGGCAGGGTCTGTTTTTTCACGGCACGCCATGTATGCTCTCCATTTTCTCATAGAGAATACCCGTGTGCCGGTCGAAGTGGATGATATGTATTCGACCACAGATCCTGAAAGTCTTACATCCGGCCTGTTTCAGAGGCTTGTGGGTGCCGACAAGTCCTATTATCTGGGTCTTGTTGATCTCCGTGAAGGCCTGAAAGCCATAGCAAAGGGCTTTGCCGGTGATGAATTTGAAGACGACTGGAGTTTTATTTCCGATGCTTCGGGAGAAATGATCAACCGTATCAACGGTGAATATGTGATAAGCGAAGCCAAAGAGGGAGAAGAGATGGCTCTCGAGCCTCAGCTTTTCCTCGAGGAGGAAGAAGCCAGATCACGTATCAGCTTTAAAGAGATCCTTCATATCCCGATCTCTTTGGGTGGTTGCGAAGCAGAGATTGTTTTTATAATATAACTGCCCTGAGAGGGCCCACCAGGTACAGACTTCCGCAAATAATATCTGCCACAGCTTCGGGCTGTGGTTTTTTTATCCTTTCCACGGCATCTCCGACAGAGTCTGCAGTCCAAACCTCCAGATCTTCTCGGATCGACCTTATCTCATCTTTAAGCTCTGCTGCCTTCAGGCTTCTGGGATTGGGGACTTCCACCGCTACAACGGAAGATGCATAGGGGAGCAGTATCTCAAGCATCCTGCGGTACTGTTTATCCCGGAGTATTCCCATGCAGAACCTCACCTTCTTTTCTCCGAAATATGTCCGTATACACTCTGCCAGTGCCCCGGCTCCGTCTGCATTGTGTGCACCGTCTGCTATGACAAGAGGAGACCTTCTTAAGATCTCAAATCTCCCGGGCCAGACAGCCTCTGCTATCCCATCTGTTATAGTTTTCTCGTTTATGCGGTCAAACCTGTCTTTCAGGATATCTGCAGCCTGTATTGCAAGAGAGGCGTTGTCGGTCTCATACAGGCCTGCCATACGGGTCGTCTGTTCCCGACCGCATATGCT
Source organism: Lachnospiraceae bacterium (assembly GCA_016280355.1). GTDB lineage: Bacteria > Bacillota > Clostridia > Lachnospirales > Lachnospiraceae > NK4A144. The sequence continues at coordinate 8,408 of JAEEGO010000137.1, forward strand.
AAACTTCTGGCCGCTTTCCAGAGAAGAAGAAACTACAGTCGGTCTGTCAGCAACGTGGAGCGTTGCATCCATGGCTTTACAGATATCCCTGTATACCTGCATTATACTGTCCGATGCCGGCCAGACTATCACTCGTCCGCCCTGTTTGATTATCGCAGCCTTTTCTGCAGCGATCTCTTCCAGCGTATTTCCCAGATACTGCATATGGTCATAACTAATGCCGGTTATCACGGACAGCTCGGATCTGTCTATCACATTGGTCGCATCCAGGCGTCCTCCCAGCCCCACCTCCAATATCACTGCATCCGTGCCCTTATCACGGAAATAGCACAGCGCCATTGCCAGTACCAGCTCGAATTCGGTAGGTGTTCCCATATCCTCTCTTATCATTCTGTCCGCCTGCTCTTTTACCACGGATGCATAAAGAGCGATATCTTCATGAGATATCTCATCATCTCCTATCCGGATCCTCTCGGAAAATCTGAACAGTTCCGGCGATGTATACAATCCGACCCTGTATCCACTCGTTTTAAGGACAGACATTAAATATGCGGCCACACTGCCTTTTCCGTTTGTGCCCGCTATGTGTATGATATTCATTTGATCCTGAGGATTTCCCAAAAGAGCCATAAGAAGCCGGATATTATCCAGGCCCAGCTTTGATCCGAAAGCTGCCGTATCCCTTATGTATTTTTCGGCCTCTTCATATGTCATGATACAGTAAGATTTATAAACCTTTTTGTTGCCCTGGTCACTACCACGAGCAACGCAATGTTTACAGGAAACATTATCAGGACTTTCGGCAGACGTCCGATAAATATCGGAATGAACCCGTTACCGTAAAGCATCATAAGCCAGATCGGATTCAGGATAAGAGACACCAATATGCAGTCTGCAGCCTGAGCTGCCACGATGCGGGGGATACTCTGAGATTTTTTTAATACACCCCCGTATATGATCCCCTGCAGTATGGCTGATATGGTGAAGCCCGGAAAGAAAGCACCTGTGGGCCGGACCAGATAACACAGGATATCGGACAGCCCGCCCAATATACCTCCGTAAAGGGGTCCAAACAGCATCCCCTCTAAGGCAACCGGCAGGAATTGCAGTCTTATTTCCGATGTCTGGGTGATGGGTATCTTGAAAAAACCGAAAACAACAGATACAGCCAGCAGCATGGCTGATACCGTAAGTCTTTGCAGTGCAGTTTTACTTTTTGTTATTTCTTCCATTTCTGTTTCCTTCTCAAAGAATGCCTATCAGCTCCGAAACATGCTCTGTTCCGGTTTCATTCATATATTGCTCGATGCCGGCTATGATATGCATGACAATATCAGGCTCAGTAAAGTTCATCATTCCCACACCCACCATGGTCGCACCTGCCATCATCATCTCTATCGCATCGACATACGTGGCTATGCCTCCCATGCCTATTACCGGTATTTTCACGGCATGCGCAGCTTCATATACCATCCGTACGGCTATAGGGTGTATGGCAGGCCCCGACAGACCACCAGTTTTATTCGCGAGAACGAAGCTTCTTTTATAAATATCTATCTTCATGGCTGTCAGCGTGTTTATCAGGGATATCCCGTCGGCCCCGCCGGCCTCTGCCGCACGAGCCATTTCAGCTATACTGGTGACATTCGGGGTGAGCTTCATGATCACCGGTTTTTTCTTTGCCATGCTCTTGCATCTGGTTGTCACTTCTTCAAGCATCGCCGGATCCGTACCGAACTGTATCGCACCCTTTTTGACATTCGGACACGATACGTTTATCTCAAGCATTTCCACCCTGTCATCATCAGCCAGTCGTTCTATCACCGCTTCGTAGTCTTCTATGCTGTGTCCGCATACGTTTACTATGACCGGCACATCCTTCTCTGCCAGAAAAGCCAGATCCCTGTCAATGAACACATCTATCCCGGGATTCTGCAGACCTATGGCATTCATCATCCCGGATGGTGTTTCCGTCACTCTCGGTGTAGGATTGCCCTCCCACGGTTGCGCGGACACACCTTTTGTAGTTACTGCTCCCAATACTTCAAGGTCGATAAAGGAAGCATACTCTATGCCGGAACCGAAGGTTCCCGATGCCACCGTCACAGGATTTCTGAACTTATGTCCGGCGAATTCAACGCAAAGATTCGGTTTGTTCATATATCCACCTCTTTCGCATCAAATACCGGCCCCTCGGTACATATCCGTGCATTATTTACGTGGCTGTGGGGATCCTTTGATGTGGTTTTCACTACACATCCCAGACACACTCCTATGCCGCAGGCCATATGCTCCTCAAGGCTGATGTAAGCCTCCACGTTGTTTTCCGATGCATACTTCTTTACCGCCGAAAGCATCGGGA
>JAEEGO010000138.1 GCA_016280355.1 Lachnospiraceae bacterium
AGAGTCATCTTTTCCATTATAAGGATAGGCGGACTGAGAAAGGATGTCCCGGATGAGATATTAAAGGGATTTCTGCCTGAGCTTGAGAAGATAGAAGAAGGCATCAGATCCTGTGAGAAGGTCTTCCTGTCGGATCCGGCTGTACTGAGCCGTCTGAAGGGAGTGGGATATCTCTCAAAGGAGGATGCGGAACGACTTGGCTGTGAGGGACCGTTTTTAAGAGCATCCGGAGTTGCGCTCGACAATCGTACAAGAGGCTATGCAGCGTACGGTAAGATAGATTTTGATATCATTACTTCGGACGAAGGAGATTCATATGCCCGTTGCTATGTGCGCATACAGGAGATCTACCAGTCAGCCGATATCATCAGGCAGTGCATAGAGAAGATACCCGGAGAAGGGATATATGTACCGGTAAAAGGTTTCCCTAACGGAGAGTATATGACTATAATAGAGCAGCCGAGGGGCGGGGCCTGCTATTATGTGCATGCATCCGGAAAGAAGTTCATAGAGCGTATGAGAGTCAGGACGCCAACCTTCGCAAATATACCGGCTCTTGCAAAAATGCTGCAGGGATGTGATATAGCGGATGTACCTATCCTTGTCGTGACCGTGGATCCCTGTATTTCCTGCACCGAAAGGTAGATATTGAGAGACAGATATGTCATTGGCAAATTTCGTAAAGAACGAATTGAAAAACCTTGTAAGTCCGCCGGCTACGGAAAAGTATCCGTACGGACCTGCGACGTATAAAGAGGGCACGAGAGGACATGTCGAAAATGATATGGACGCCTGTGTGCTCTGTGGTGTGTGTCAGATGAGATGCCCCACGAGAGCCATCACCGTGGACAAGAAGAGTCAGACATGGTCTATCAGACCGTTCTCCTGCATACAGTGCAGACGCTGCGTGGACAACTGTCCCAAAAAATCTCTCTCGATCGCAAAGGAGTACACGGAACCGGATACGACAAAAAAACAGTTTGACTATGCTCTTTCAGACAGGCAGAAGGCTGTGCTTGCGGAGCAGGCCAGACTTGCTGCGGAAAGGACGGCAGCGGCACTTGCCGCAAAGCGTGCAGCTGAGCAGGCTTCATCGGAACAGACAGTAAAGAAAGACGAGACAACCGGGGATAAAACAAATAATAAAGGGGAATAAAAGTGCAGGCAAAAACATTTAAGGGCGGTATACATCCGAAGGACATGAAGGAAATCTCCATGGATCAGCCCATCATGACTCTGGAACCGGGAAAAGAGATGGTATTCCTTATGTCGCAGCACATAGGGGCACCGGCCAAACCTCTGGTAAAGAAGGGCGATCCGGTGATCATCGGCCAGATGATAGGCGAGGCCGGAGGCTTTGTATCGGCACCGGTTTATTCGTCAGTGTCGGGAACAGTCAAAGCCGTGGAAAAAAGGAAGAACGCTCTCGGTGATATGGTCGATGCCGTGGTGATAGAAAATGACGGTCTCGATACAGAGAGTGAATACACTCCGGCAAAGCTGGATGCACTCTCACCGGAAGATATCATAAAGAGAATACAGACCGCCGGGGTAGTGGGAATGGGAGGCGCAGGCTTCCCCACGCACGTAAAGCTGTCTCCGAAGGAACCCGATAAGATAGATCATATCCTGGTCAACGGATCGGAGTGTGAGCCCTATCTGACATCGGATTACAGATGTCTTTTGGAAAACAGCGATGAGCTGGTAAAGGGACTGACATGTATACTTAAAATATTCCCCAAGGCAAGCGGCATCATCTGTATAGAGGACAATAAGCCTGAAGCTATTGCAAAGATGCGTGAAGCCGTGAAAGGAAGCGACAGGATCAGAGTCGAAGTGATGAAGACCAAGTATCCTGAGGGAGCAGAGAGATCCCTGATTTATGCCGTGACCGGCAGAGAGGTCAATTCATCAATGCTTCCGGCAGATGCGGGATGCATAGTGAACAACGTTGATACAGTGATAGCGGTCTATGAAGCCGTGATAAAAGGCAGGCCTCTGATGCACAGGATCTTTACCGTGTCCGGAGATGCGGTGGCCAATGCCAGGAATTACGATGTGCGGATAGGCATGTCATACGCTGACATAATAGAGGCGGCAGGAGGATTTCAAAAAGAACCGGAGAAGATCATTTCCGGAGGTCCCATGATGGGATTTTCGCTTTTTGGGCTGGATGTCCCTGTGACCAAGACAAGCGGAGCCATTACCTGCTTTATCAAGGATCCTGTAAAGGAGAGTGTACCGTCTGCATGTATAAAGTGCGGACGATGTGTGAGAGGATGCCCGGCACATTTGATGCCGTGCGATCTTTCAGATATAGCGGAACATGGTGACAAGGAGGAGTTTGCGGCAAGATACGGCATGGAATGTGTGGAATGCGGTTCCTGCTCATACATTTGTCCCGCAAAGAGACCTCTTGCTTCAAATATCAAAGCTATGCGCAGGACCCTGTTAGCAGAAAGAAGGAAGTAAGGATGGAGAATAAGTTTAGCGTTTCCCAATCGCCTCATGTCAGGGATGGGGTGACCACACAGAAGATAATGGGGGCGGTGGCGCTGGCACTGCTGCCCGCGAGTATATGCGGAGTTTTCTTTTTCGGCATACATGCACTTTTGGTGCTTGTGGTCTCGGTGGTTTCCTCCGTACTGTCAGAGTATATTTTCGAGAAGATAACAAAACGGCCGGTGACCATATCTGATATGTCGGCAGCCGTGACCGGACTTCTCATCGGCATGAACATGCCGCCGGAAGTGCCGCTTTTTGTACCGGTGCTGGGATCTGTTTTCGGTATTATCGTAGTGAAGCAGCTCTTTGGCGGAATAGGACAGAACTTCATGAACCCGGCGCTCGGAGCAAGATGCTTCCTGCTCATCTCATTTTCTTCACAGATGACGGACTTTTCCGTTAAGGGAGGGATAGTCGGAGCTTCCCTGGATGCGGTATCATCTGCCACCCCGCTTGCAACTCTCAAGACAGGGGCAGCTTATCCCATGGGAGATCTTTTCCTTGGTCTGATACCCGGTACCATAGGAGAAACATCGGCGCTTGCCCTGCTTATCGGCGCGGCGTTCCTTTTAATACTGCATGTCATTGATCTGAAGATACCCGTCAGTTATATAGGTACCTTTTTCATACTCACGTTGATCACTTCAGTGACGCGTGGGTACAACGCTCCGCTCAGCTTCACGGTATGCGAGCTGTTTGCGGGCGGACTGATGCTGGGAGCATGGTTCATGGCTACAGACTATGCGACGTCTCCCATGACGGGCAAAGGCCAGATAGTATACGGAGTATGTCTGGGTATACTGACCTTCCTGTTCAGGATGGTATCCAAATCTCCCGAGGGCGTATCCTACGCAATAGTCTTCATGAACTGCCTGTCTCCGATGATAGATCAGTTCACAAGACCTGTCGCATTTGGAATGAAGCGCAGGAAGGGGGAGAACAATGGATAAGAACGGATCTGCCATAAAAGATATAATCATAGTCACGCTGATAACGCTTGCGGCAGGTACCCTGCTTGGCTTCGTATATAACATCACCAAGGGACCCATAGCCGAAGGCAAACA
>JAEEGO010000139.1 GCA_016280355.1 Lachnospiraceae bacterium
TAGGAAAACTATGAGAAGAAGACGGAAACAGTGCTATTCCGGAGTCGGCGGTCAGGCCGTACTGGAAGGCATCATGATGAAAAATAAAAATAAATACGCAGTAGCAGTACGTAAGGAAGATGGGGAGATCGCTGTAGAGACCGGCACCTATGATGGCGTGCTGGGAGATTCTAAGGTGATGAAGATTCCTTTTATCAGAGGATTCTTTACCTTTATCGACTCTTTGGTACTGGGTATGCGCGCCCTGAATAAAAGCGCAGAGTACTATGACGATGAAGAAGAGACCAAGGACGATTCCAAGAATCAGCTATCCGCTATCTTCACCACAGTCTTTGCTATCGCCATTGCCCTTGTGATTTTCGTAGGGATTCCTTACTTTGTGGCAGATGCCATGAAGATTTGGGTGCGTAATGCATCCCTGCTTGCTTTATTGGAAGGTATCCTGCGTATCGTGCTTTTTATCGGTTATGTGGCAGGTATCTCTTTGATGAAGGATATCAAGAGAGTCTATATGTATCACGGTGCAGAGCATAAGTGCATCAACTGCATCGAGCGTGGACTTGAGCTGAATGTAGAGAATGTATCTAAGTGCTCCAGAGAGCATAAGCGCTGCGGCACCAGCTTCATGCTGTATGTCATGCTGATCAGCGTGGTGCTGTTCTTCTTCATCCGCGTGGATGCCCTTTGGCTGAGACTGGCTCTACGTATCCTGCTGATTCCTGTAGTAGCAGGTATCTCCTATGAGTGGATTCGCTTTGCAGGAAGTCATGATGGCGTGGTAAGCCGTGCTATGTCCTACTTGGGACTGAAGCTTCAGGGCCTCACTACCAGAGAGCCTGATAAGGATATGATCGAAGTAGCCATCGCTGCAGTAGAAGCAGTGTTTGATTGGAAAGCATGGCAGCAGCAAAATGAACTATAGAGAATTATACCTATATGGAATTCAAAAGTTAAAAGACGGGGAAGTGCCGGATGCGGACTATGATGCCAGACTCTTATTAGAGAAGGTATGTAGTACGGACCGGAATACCCTGATTCTGCATCCTGACAGAGAGATTACGGAAAAGGAGCAGCAGGACTACGAAGCTTTTCTGGATAGAAGAGCGGGCAGGGAGCCCTTGCAGCATATCCTTGGGGATACAGAGTTCATGGGCCTCTCTTTCTTAGTAGATGAGAGAGTGCTTTGCCCTAGACAGGATACAGAGGTGCTGGTGGAGGAAGTGCTGCGTCATCTTATGGATGGCAGCAGGATTCTGGACATCTGCACAGGAAGTGGATGTATCCTTCTTAGCCTTTTACACTTTTCCAATGACTGTGAAGGTGTGGGCGTAGACCTGTCAGAGGATGCGCTGGAGGTGGCGAAAGCCAATGCGGAGCGCCTTGGTATCGACGCTACCTTTCTCCACAGCGACCTATGCGAAAAGGTAGAAGGACAGTTCGATATGGTGGTATCCAATCCGCCTTATATCGCCAGTGACGTGATTCCGGGACTGATGCCGGAGGTAAGAGACCACGAGCCTAGGATGGCTTTAGACGGTGGCGTAAGTGGCCTGGATTTCTATGAGCGGATCATTCCACAGGCCAGAGAGCACCTAAGACCCGGCGGTATGCTTTTCTTTGAGATCGGCGCAGACCAGGGAGAAGCAGTGAAGGCACTGATGGAAGCACAGAAGTTTGCAGAAGTGGAAGTGATCAAGGACTATGCGGGACTAGACCGGGTAGTGAAGGGTTACTTCATGAGATAAATGAGGAGTTAAGATGTTTGATAGATTAGAAGATTTAGTACGCAGATACGAAGAAGTGATGAATCTCCTAGCTGAGCCGGATGTGGCCAATGATAATGCCAGATTTCGCGCCCTTATGAAGGAGCAGTCCGACCTCGCACCTATCGTAGAAGCATATAAGGCTTACGCAAGCCATAAGCAGAATATCGAAGATTCTTTGGCACTCTTAGATGAAGAGACAGACGAAGAGATGAAAGAGCTGGCCAAAGAAGAGCTGAACGAATCCAAAGCCGAAGTAGAGAGACTTGAGCAGCAGCTGAAGATCCTCTTACTGCCAAAGGACCCTAACGACGATAAGAACGTCATCGTGGAGATCCGTGCAGGCGCCGGCGGTGAAGAAGCAGCTTTATTCGCAGCAGAGATCTACCGTATGTATGTCCACTATGTAGAGTCCAGAGGCTGGAAAGTAGAGCTTCTCGAAGCAGAAGAGACTGGTATCGGCGGTATGAAAAATATCGAATTCATGGTAAAGGGTAACGGCGCATACTCCATCCTGAAGTATGAGTCCGGTGTACACCGTGTACAGCGTGTGCCTGAGACAGAGTCCCAGGGCCGTATCCAGACTTCTACCTGCTCCGTAGCAGTTATGCCTGAAGCAGAAGAGGTAGATATCCAGATCGATCCAAAGGACATCCGTATCGATGTCATGCGTGCATCCGGTAACGGTGGTCAGTGTGTCAACACCACAGACTCCGCAGTACGTTTGACTCACTATCCTACAGGTATCGTCATCTACAGCCAGACTGAGAAGTCTCAGCTGCAGAATAAAGATAAGGCTTTCGCCCTGCTTCGTGCAAAACTCTATGACTTAGAGCTGCAGAAACAGCAGGATGCAGAAGCAGCAGAGAGACGTAGCCAGATCGGTACCGGTGACCGTGCAGAGAAGATTCGTACCTACAACTTCCCGCAGGGCCGTGTCACAGATCACCGTATTAACCTGACTTTATACAAGCTGGATAAAATCATGAACGGTGATCTTCAGGAAATCCTGGATGCCCTTATCGCAGCAGATCAGGCAGCGAAACTTGCGAAAATGAACGAGAACTAGAATCATTAGTTGCATCTAACTGGGATTCTCTCTATAATAGAAAATGTCAACTTGAGACCCTACGATGAGTGGGGCTACAATATATGGAGGACGACATGGAAGAAGAAATCGAATTCAGATATGATACCCAGCTTCTGCTGGACAAATATGGTCTCGATGAAGATGAAGCAGATGATCTGGTAGATGAGATTCGCGACTACATCATCGACAATTTCAACGGCGACTGCCTTTTAGTAGCAGGCGACGGCGGTGAAGACGAAATAGGCGGCGAGAAAGCTACCATCAAACTTCACTATCACACCAATGAGCCTTGGATGGTACTGGAGTACTGCCGTACCCTTGGCGAAATCTATGACATCGTAGTAGAAGATATGGTAAGACAGTCCGCTGGTTTACACGGCTAGTCATGCATCTATGATGCGTGACGTAGACCCGTCCATTTGCGAAGCAAATTCTTATGACGGGGTTTACCCGTTTCGCTTGAAGAGAAGAGTGACAGAGCGAAGTCTCTGTTTACGTATCAAAAAAAGAACCAAGTATTTGGTTCTTTTTTATTGCGAACTACATGCCGGGTTCGTATACAGCCCCTTCTTTCACCACGTATTTGATAAAGGGTGCTAAGTCTTCCGGTGAAAGGACGCGGCCTTGGGCATCTAAAGGATTCTTGGTGACAGCGATGAGGTTGGCCAGAGTGCCTTCCTGCAGCTCACCCATGAAGTCCTGCATACCCAGGACGGCGGCATTGCCCCAAGGGCTGTGGGTCTCCTGCTCCGGATAGATGAAGTCCGCTTCTAAGATATGAAGCAGAGCTAAGTAGTCCTCGGAGTGAGCCTTGACCATGACAGGGAAGCCCAAGTTATGAGCCGTGGTGATACCGCGACGCAGCATGTCCTTCGGCATCTGGAAGCCGTGCTCTCCCTGATACTCCGCTACGATATAGATGAAGTCCGGGTCGTCTCTAGCTACCTTACGGACTCTGGCAGCGATTTCCTCTGCATCCTTTACTTTATAGCAGACGGATGGAGAGTGAGGATCCTCCGGCATGGTGATGGCCATATTAGAAGCCAGAATCTGTGGTCCCGGAATCTCCTCCGCAGCGATGGCGTCACGGATGGAAGTATCATAGTCTTCGATGCCGTAGACGGTGCAGATGCAGGTCTTACCTTCATAGAGAGCGTGCTGGACATTATCTGCATAGTGCTGCTGGACCTTCTTCTCACGGCGCATGCTTAGGAAAGCCTGCAAGGCACCTAGCGCGGAGCCGGTAGAAGTGCTAGACTGAGTCTGTGGCAGAGGGCATCCCTCAGAGAGAGACTCTAGGAGCGATACATGACCCGGGAAGAGATAGCACTCTTCGGAGTCTAAGATGATGCTGTCATCTCCACTTGGAGCATCCTGCAAGGGGATACGAGCACCGATGGTATTATCACTAAGTACCAGAGCACCGAAATCCCAAGATGTATGGTCTTCGGATAAAAGTTTACCGGGTATCACGATAGACATAAAACATTTCCTCGTAAATTAAGTAGTATTTAGAACCTTAGGGTCCTTGTTATTTTAGCATGAATCAAGAAAAAAATAA
>JAEEGO010000140.1 GCA_016280355.1 Lachnospiraceae bacterium
CTGCAGGAAGGTACCTATACGCTACGTATCGGTGATGAGAGCACAGAGTTTACCGTCTGATGATGAAGATGGATCTATTTAATCAAAGAGTAAGGATAACAGGAGGAAAGAGATGAAAAGAAGGATCGTAAGCATAGCGCTCATCTGTATGATGGCCGTAACAGCCGTAGCAGGCTGTGGCAGTAAGGAAGCGCCTGCAACAGCCGAAGAGGCTGCAACAGAGGCCGGAGAAGATAGTGCCGCCACTGAAGAAGCAAAGGGGGAGCAGGCTGCCGTAAGTGCAGATGAAACTGCCGACACCGCACAGGAGAGCGGAGAAGAAGAGAGTGCCGGACTGAACATCATCGATACCGGATTCTATTTCAACGAGTATCACGGAAAAGACGGCACACTGAGCTATGAATGCCAGGGCAATCATATTCTTTGTGCACCCTGGAGTGAGAAAAGCTTCCCGGGGCTTGCAGGCAGGCTTCAGGAGCTTGCGGACAGCGAGGATAAGGAGTTGAAACAGAGAGTGTCCGACTCTTCCAGGGATGCCAGTGACTTTTCCGAAGAGATGAGCACTCCGGACTTCAGTGCATATTTCTATTACAATGTTGACGAGGCGATAAGAAGGGCTGATGAGAAATGTATCAGTCTGCTGAGGTATGGAAGTGTGTTTGAGGGCGGTGCGCATCCGAGCGCATATTACGAAACCTACAACATAGATCCTCAGACGGGAGATGATATTTTGCTTTCCGATGTGGTAAGCGATGACGAAGCACTCACAAAGATGCTCAAGGATAAGCTTACGAAGGAATATCCTGATGTGCCGTTCTTCGGTCTGGATGAGTCACTTGCACAGTACAGGATCAACCCCGCCTCAGGATCTGATGAAGCCGGTTATATCTATACCTTTGAGCCCGACGGCATCACATTCTATTTCCCGCAGTATGCACTCTGTCCTTATGCGTACGGCGTGCAGATCGTGAAGGTACTGTACAGCGAAGCGGGATCTCTCATAAAACGCGATATGAGAGGCAACACGGGATTCATATCCTATCTCGTATTTGACGAGAATGCTTACGGTGCAGGCGACGGCAGCGTGATGAAGGTAAGCGTCGACCGATACAATGAAGATGGTTACAACGACGGGTATTACACCAGTATTATCGTGACAAAGGACGGAGAGAGCACCGAGATAAAGGATTCGTATTATTACAATCTCGACTCCTTCTACGTACATACGGATGATAACAAAAACTATGTATATGTCATCACCACATCGGATAATGATTACAAGGCACTCTATGTCTTCTCACTCGACGGAGAAAAACCCGAAGAGGTGAAGGACGGAACGTACATGAGCTACGGATTCGACGGGGATTACGATGAGGAAAAAGATATGTCTTATACTCTGCCTCCACTTGAGCCTTCGGACATGCTGCTCAATGTGCGATGCGACCTGCTGTCCACATACGGCGCGGTCGGCCACTACAAAGTGTCTGAGAGCGGAGCACCTGAGCTTACGGAGGATTATCTTACCGTAATGGGAGAGCATGAGCTTACATCCAAGGCAGAGCTCAAGGCGGATATAGTGGATGAAGACGGCAATACAGTGGAAAAGGATGCCGCTATCCCGGCAGGAGAGACGTACACGCTGTACAGGACAGACCCTACCGGAAAGAAATTCGTTGATGCGAAGCTGTCTGACGGACGCATAGCAAGGCTGAACGTCTCGGGGTCTTACCCTCACGTGGTAAACGACGGACTCTCGGAAGAAGATCTCTTTGAGATGCTCTACTACGCCGGATGAGCCGGTATTGACGGAGTAAAGCAGAGAAAGAGAATTTGTGGTAGAATATTCTATGTCAGGGGTCTGTGGGGCATAATGAGTGCCGCACAGATCCTGAGTATCATGTAAGGGGATATATGATGCGGTACGAGTATTCAGCTGAAGAAAAAGAGTTTCTGGAAAGATCGATGATACCGTTTGCCATCTATCAGATGGTGGACAAACGGGTGGTGACTCTTGTTGTTTCCGAAGGGTTCTGCAGACTTTTTGAATATAGCGACAGGGAGAAAGCATACCATGACATGGATCACAACATGTATAAGGGTGTGCATCCCGACGATACGGCGCGTACTGCCGATGCCGCGTATGACTTTGCTACTGAAGGCGCAAAATACGACGTGATCTACAGGTCAAAGACCGATGTCAGTGAGGAGTACAGGATAATCCATTCGGTAGGTGAGCACTTCATGACCGATACTGGTGAACGGCTGGCACAGGTATGGTATATGGATGAAGGGATCTATGATCCTGATGATACAAAGGATAACGGCCTTAATCAGTCACTGAACAGGGCACTTCATGAGGAGAGCATACTCAGGGCCAATCATTACGACTATCTTACGGGTCTGCCGAACATGACTTATTTCTTCCAGCTGGCTGAGGCAGGATGTCAGGCTATAGAAGCAGGGGGAGGCAGACCGGTATTTCTTTTCCTCGATCTTTCGGGGATGAAGTATTTCAATCAAAAGCACGGATTCGCGGAAGGCGATGTCCTGCTTCGATCGTTTTCTCAGCTGATCGTAAAATATTACAGTAATGAAAACTGCAGCCGGTTCGGACAGGATCACTTCGCGGTATATACCGACGAAAACGAGCTCGAAGA
>JAEEGO010000141.1 GCA_016280355.1 Lachnospiraceae bacterium
AGGGGTCACCCAGGTGTTACCCGGCATCAGAAACGGGTTTGTCGTTGTCGCCTGGTTATATCTTTCGCCTTCATTGGCCGGGATGCCCTCTGAGCCGCCTTCATTATAAGTCGAACTCGGATTGGTCCCCGATGATCCGACTATACCTACATAGGTCTTGTTTTCGTTAGTGGTAGTCGTCCCGGCTGCTGTATTTGTAGTGGTGGTTGCCGCAAAAGCATACCGGCTTTCGCCGATCACCATCGCAATCATCAGTAATACCGATAATCTGCGTAATATCCTAATCTTCATATACGATCTCTCCGTCAAGTATATGTACTCTCCTGTCGGCAAATCTTGCCAAGTTGTTGTCATGCGTGACCATGACCAGGGTATTTCCCTTGTCATGTACCACATGCTGTAAAAGGTGCAGCACCTCAAGAGTAGTCTTGGTATCCAGATTTCCCGTGGGCTCATCCGCAAAGATTATCTCCGGATTGCTGACGAGCGCCCTTGCTATGCCCACTCTCTGCTGCTGGCCTCCGCTCATCTGTGTCGGCCTGTGTCTTATGTATTTCTCAAGCCCCACATTCTTCAGGATCGTCTCAGCCTTTTTCCTTCTCACCCCGGCGCTGATGCCCCGGAACGCAAGAGGAAGCGCTACATTCTCCACCGCATCGAACTGCGGCAGCAGATCATAAGCCTGGAATATGAAGCCCACATGCTCTCTGCGAAACTTTACGAGTTCGGCCTCCGTCATACTCTCTATATGCTGTCCCGCTATCACCACGTCGCCCTTGGTCGGCTTATCAAGCCCCGCCAGCATGTTTAAGAGCGTGGATTTACCCGAGCCGGAAGTGCCCACTATCGCGACAAACTCTCCCTTTTCCACTTTCAGATCCACACCGTTCAAAGCCCGTACTCTCTCGTCACCGAGCTTGAATATCTTATACAGTTTCTTCGTCTCTATTACAGGTTGGGCCATAGTAATTGTCAGCGAAAAACGCGCATAATAAGTAATGCCGCAGGGTAAACCTCTGCGGCATATACTATATATCATTATGTAAACTTTTTCAAGTACTCAGATCAGCGGATATTTGTCTGTCAGAGTTTTGATGATAGCCCTTGCATCAGCCACGCCGGCTTCCTTCTGAAGCACTACCTTCGATATCGCATCTGCCACCTGATCCATATCCGATGTCACGAAGCCTCTGGTAGTAACGGCCGGGGTGCCGAGTCTGATACCGCTCGTAACAAAAGGCTTCTGAGGATCGTTCGGTATCGTGTTCTTGTTTGCAGTGATATGTGCCTCATCAAGCAGAGACTCTATCTCCTTGCCGGTCAGGCCCTGAGGCTCAAGATTGAGGAGCATCAGATGGTTGTCCGTGCCTCCGGAGACTATTGAGAGCCCTCTGTCAAGCAGTCCCTTTGCAAGAGCCTGCGCATTGTCTACTACGCCCTTTGCATATTCCTTGAATGCCGGCTCCAGTGCCTCCTTAAAGCAGACAGCCTTTGCAGCTATCACGTGCATCAGCGGTCCTCCCTGTATGCCCGGGAAGATGGCCTTATTAAAGTTGAACGTATCGGCTGCCTCCTGATTGCAGAGGATGAGTCCGCCTCTGGGTCCTCTGAGTGTCTTATGGGTTGTGGTTGTCACCACATCAGCTATACCTATGGGTGAAGGATGATATCCTGTAGCCACGAGACCTGCGATATGAGCCATATCTACCATAAGATATGCTCCGACCTCATCGGCTATCTCCCTGAACTTTTTGAAATCTATTGTCCTTGCATATGCCGAAGCGCCGGCCACTATGACCTTGGGGCTGCACTCCTTTGCTATACGCCTTACTTCATCATAATCTATGAAGCCCTCGTCGTTTACGCCGTAAGGCACGCATTTGAAATACTTACCGGAGAAGTTGACGGGCGAGCCGTGTGAAAGGTGTCCGCCCTGATCCAGGTTCATGCCCATGAAGGTATCACCGGGTGTCATCATTGCAAAGAACACTGCCATATTGGCCTGTGCTCCCGAGTGGGGCTGTACATTTGCATAATCACAGCCAAATAGCTTCTTTGCACGCTCTCTTGCTATATCCTCGACCACATCCACGCACTCACATCCGCCGTAGTATCTCTTTCCGGGATATCCCTCGGCGTACTTGTTCGTAAGCGGGCTTCCCATTGCAGCCATCACCGCCTTGGATACCCAGTTTTCGGAAGCTATCAGCTCGATATGATCGTTCTGCCTCTTCTGCTCCGCTACTATCGCATCTGCGATCTCGGGATCTATCGCTCTAAGCTCATCTATTGAATACATCATCTACCTCCATAATATAAAAAACCAACTCTGCTATAATATCACATTCCCCGCCTTAATTGAAGCCTATCAGCATCTGTGCTATCTTGTAGCCTCCTATGGCTATCTTCCTGCCGCCTCTGCCGTGCAGGTTCATACTCTGTCCCAGCATACTGTGCCTTATCACAAAGTATGTCAGGGTATCCTTCGACCGTAAATACTCCCAAAGCTGCTTTTTCTTAAGGAGAGAATCCCTGTCTCCGGCCTTTATCAGGAATATGGAAGAAATGACCATCATTATCTCCAGATAATTCCTCATATATCTGCGAAGCCTGGCGTTCTCCACCTTCGTATCCCTGAAATAGTCGATCATCAGTTTCGTGACCGTTATCTGCTGGTCTATCCTTGAGATCATCACGCTCTCATTCACGGACTGGTCTTCTCTACCTATGTAATACCTGTAGAAATTTACCGGAAGGTAATAGATCGTCTTCACATAGGGCAACGGCTCAAATACATAGATATTGTCCACATAGAAGGTATGCTTCGGAAGCTCCATGCCGCACTTTCTCAAAAGCCTGGTCCTGTATATCACAGAATGCATCAGGATATATCTGCCCTTTCTGAAATGCTTTGTCTGATCCCAGGATATGAGCTCTTCCACAGGCACTGAGGACTCATAATGCATCACCTTCTTGCGCTTTGCCCCTTCCTTGTCATAGACAAAGTTACAGAGCATCATATCAAGCACAGTATCATCGCCAGTAAGCTCTCTGAGCTTATCTAGTACCTGCCTGTAGGCCTCCGCATCCACGCAGTCGTCGGAATCCACCACCTTAAAATACAGTCCCGTGGCATTCCTTATTCCGGCGTTTACAGCCTCGCCGTGTCCTCCGTTCTCCTGATGTATCGCCTTCACGATACCGGGATACTTCTCTTCATACTTGTCAGCCATGTCTCCTGTCAGATCCCTGGATCCGTCATCGATTATCAGGATCTCGACCTCATCTCCTCCCGGGAGCAGCGACTCGATGCACTTCCCCATATAGTCCTGCGAATTGTAGCAGGGTATGGCAAATGTCAAAAGTTTCAATCTCTCATCCTCTTTCCGTCATATTGTATCTGCAGGCTCAGGTGATCCCTGATCCTGTCTATGCATTCATCCACAGATGCGTTGCCGACAGCAAGCGACAGCGATACAGCCATCATCTGCGCGGTCTTCTCATCCACTCTGTTCTTTACTTCTTCCAGAATGCTGAGTTTGTCTTCGTATTCATCTGCGTCAAGGAAACGCATCAGATCTTCATTTATCTCGTCCATAAAAACCCCATCTCTTTTCGTGTCGACAGATATATTCTGCACTCAGTGTCGGATATATGTTTCACGCCGCTGTCTTGATTATGAGCAGCTCCACGGATACATTATCCGCTACAAGCCCCTGCTTGATATCCCTGTCAGCTTTCACACATGCTTCAAGTATACTCCGTATCCTCGTCCTTGAATACTTCTTTGACTGATTCACATATTTCCATATGATATTCGGTGCGATACCTGCCGCCTTCGCGATATCCGCATTATCCGCTTTCTTCTCGCTCATATCCTTCGCGATCATCAGTATCCTGAAATGTCTCTCCATCAGAGCCAGTATACCGAAAGGACTCTCTTTTTCGGAAAGCATGTCATAATATATGCCGACAGCCCTGTTCAGCTTCTTCTCCGCTATGGCGTCTATCATCTGGAAGACGTTGAAAGCAGGATTCCGGCTCACCATCTTCATCACATCCTCGTTTGTCACTATCTCGCGGTCTCCTGCGTAGGATGCGATCTTCTTTACTTCCATATCAAGGGCGGTCATATCGTTACCGACCCTCTCCATCAGAAGATCCACGGTCTCCCTGCTCACCTTCTTACCGCATCTTTTGAAGTTCAGTGCTATCCAGTCGGGAAGCTTTTTCACGTCATATTTTGCGGCTTCCACATCATAACCGTCCTTCTTTGCGATCCTGAAGGCCCTGTTTCTCTTGTCTACCTCACTTTCGACAAAGATCAGCACGGTATCTTCTGAGGGAGACTCAATATAATCCGCTATCTCATCCGTTGCACTCTTGAAAAAGCCCGAATTCTGTACCAGTATCACCCTCTTTTCAACCATAAAAGGCAGGGTGACCGCCAGAGATACTACCTCCTCGGGGTTTGTCTCCTTACCGGAAAAAGCCGTGAAGTTCAGCGTATCATCCGGTGCCACTAGTGCCTTTTTCAGGGCGTTCATATAGTTCTCCCGAAGATAGGCTTCATCCCCGTAAATAAGATACACCGGTGAAAATGTCTTATTCTTTATATCATCCGAAACTTTGCTCAAAATGTCCCCCGGTCCTCAGTCATCACCCGCTGCCGCCGTATCGTCAGCGTTCACCACAGGCTCCGGCTCCACATATATCGACGGATCGAAATACTTCGTATAGAGATTTACATGGTCAAATATGGCCTTCCATCCGCCGTGCGCATAGCCTGTACAGCATATATAACCCTTTCCGTCATTATCGGTCCCGTAGCTAACGGCACAGTTGAGCGATTCTTTCACGAAGCCCGTCTTTCCTGTCACCACGGTCCCCGTCTGCTGCTTATCCTCTATACGCCTCAGGAACCAGTTGGAAATGAGGATACCGTCGGGATGAAACGACGTGGGCGTGGTCGTATATGTATGTGCCGAAAGGAACTCGAGACACAACGGATCCTTGATGGCCTCATTCATTATTACAGCCATGTCCGCCGCTGTACTGTAGTGGTTATCGTCATATATTCCTATACAATTGGTGAAATGGGTGGTGCCGGATAT
>JAEEGO010000015.1 GCA_016280355.1 Lachnospiraceae bacterium
GGAGAAGTACATGCAAAGAATGATATAAGGTATGAGGATATAGAGAAGCCCAAGGCTGAGCCCGGTAAGGTAGTGATCAAGGTGAAGTATACCGGCATCTGCGGCTCGGATATACCGAGGGTAAACGGAGATGCATGTCATTATTTCCCCAATGTGCTGGGACATGAGTTCTCAGGCGTGGTGGATGAGATAGGTGAAGGAGTGACGACGCTTAAGGTGGGAGACAGGGTGGCAGGTATGCCGCTCGTGCCCTGCATGAAGTGTCCCGACTGCCAGAAGGGTGATTATTCTCTTTGCAAGCATTACAGCTTCATAGGTTCCAGAGAGTTCGGAAGCTTTGCGGAGTACGTGAGCGTACCGGAGAAGAACGCAGTAAAGTTTGATGAAAATGTCAGCTTCGAAAAGGGTGCATTTTTCGAGCCTGCCACGGTAGCCCTGCACGGACTGATGAGACTTGATTACAAGGGCGGCGGAAACGTGGCCATACTCGGCGGCGGTACCGTGGGTATGATGACTGCTCAGTGGGCTAAGATATTCGGTGCAAAGAAGGTAGTGGTATTCGATATCCTCGACGAGAGACTTGAGCTCGGAAAGAGACTCGGGGCAGATGCCGGAGTGAACACGCTGCAGGAGGGCTTCATGGACAAAGCCATGGAACTGACTGACGGACGCGGATATGACTATGTGTATGAGACAGCCGGCAATACCATCACGATGAAGATGGCATTCAAGCTTGCGGCAAACAAGGCAGGGGTATGCTTCATCGGAACACCTACCAAAGAGCTGTCCTTTACGGTGGACGAGTGGGAGTGCATGAACCGCAAGGAGTTCACTCTTACCGGATCATGGATGAGCTATTCAGCACCTTTCCCGGGCAAGGAGTGGGAGCTTACGGCATATTACTTCGGAAACGGCATGCTCAAGTTTGATGATTCATTCATCTACAAGAAGGTGCCGCTCTCGAACATCGCCGAGGCATTCGAGTGGTTCAAGACACCCGGAACGGTGAAGGGAAAGATCCTCATCAACAGCGAAGAATAATCTGAATCTACGGAAGAAAGGACAGAACAGAGGGGATTTTGTAATGAAAGACTATATGAGAGAGATCGTGAAGCTCCAGAAGCAGGGAGAGAGCGTAGGCATTTATTCTGCCTGCACCGGCAATGCTCTGGTGCTCGAGGCCTGCATGAGACATGCAGTGAAGACAAATACCGTGCTGCTGATAGAAGCTACAGCAAATCAGGTGGATCAGTACGGCGGATATACGGGCATGAAGCCGGCGGACTTCATGGACATGATAAAGAAGCTGTCGGAAAAGACAGGACTTCCGATGGAGAGAGTAATACTCGGCGGAGATCACCTCGGACCGCTGACCTTTGCTGGATACGATGAGGAAAAGGCAATGTCTGAATCGCGTGAGCTCATAAGACAGTATGTGCTCGCCGGATTCACAAAGATCCACATCGACACAAGTATGAAGGTGGCAAGTGACGATCCGGATACCAGACTGTCGGACGAAGTGATATCAAAGAGAGGTGCAGAGCTTGCGGCGGTGGCTGAAGAGGCATATAAAGAGCTGAAGGCAAAAGATCCCGATGCGAAGCACCCTGTATATATCGTAGGAAGCGAAGTGCCGATACCAGGCGGATCACAGGATGCAGTTGATACCGGAGTGCAGGTCACTAAGGTCAGTGATTTCAAGGCGACTGTGAAAGCATTTGAAAAAGCATTTGCAGACAGAGGTGTATCGGAAGCCTGGGAGTACGTCATGGGTGTTGTGGTACAGCCCGGTGTGGAAGAGAAGGATGCCGGATGTACAGAGTACGACAGATCCAAGGCTACGGAGCTTATGGCTTCCATCAAGGAATACCCGGCACTTGTCTTTGAGGGACATTCCACGGACTATCAGACGAAGATAAAGCTTCGCGAGCTTGTAGAGGACGGAGTCGGTATACTCAAGGTAGGACCGGGCCTCACCTTTGCACTCAGAGAGGGGCTCTTTGCTCTTGCTTATGCCGAAAAGGAGCTCTATGCATCGGAGCCTGAAAAGCAGAGCGGCTTCATGGAGAAGCTGGACGCCGCCATGAAGGCTGAGCCGAAGTATTACAGGAATCATTATCACGGGACGGATGCGGAGATAGATCTCAAGCGCAAGTTCTCATTCTCTGACAGATGCAGATACTATCTTCCGGATGAGAAGGTGCAGGATGCAATAGATACACTGTTTGCAAACTTCAAAGACGGAGTACCCCTGAACCTGCTGTCGCAGTTCATGCCGATACAGTATACCAAGGTGAGGGAAGGCGTGCTCGCAAACGAGCCAAAGGCGCTTGTATTCGACAGGGTTGCAAATACCGTAGATGAATACCTGTACGGTACGAGGCAGGAAAAGCTGGGATAACGCTTCCGCCTGTTTTCTGACACATAATCCAACTATCAATAAAACCCTCAATAATGAGGGTTTTATTTTTTGTCAGTTCGGATCCGTATGCTGATGTTTACTCCCATAGGGAACCCCATACTTCATCACACAGATCCACGCAATGATCCCTGGAAAAACTGCTGTCCTGATATGCTATTTCGTTTTTTTCTTCCAGCGAATGAGTATATTCGGACAGGGGATACACGGTAACACCTTTGTGTTTATCCTCAACATGGCAAACAAGAGCCTTGACAGAATAGTCTTTGATACAGATCTCGCCGGCATCTTCACCTATTGTGACATCGGCCATTCCGCCTACCATGCGGTTTGATATGCCTTTGCCGCGACCGGAA
>JAEEGO010000142.1 GCA_016280355.1 Lachnospiraceae bacterium
AGCCGGATCCGACAGGAAGACCTTCTCACAGGATCTGATGCCTTCTTCTATCTTCTCAAGCTCAGGCAGAAATCCCTTTAATATCTCATCCGGGACATCCTTTCTCAGTCCGCCTATCCTTATAATGGAAAAGATGACTCTGCCGCCTGTAGCCGCTTCGAGCATGTCCAACACCTTTTCACGGTACTTCCAGGTCTCCATGAAGAGACTCTCAAATCCGAACGCATCTGCCATGAGTCCCAGCCAGAGTATATGTGAATGCATACGGGAAAGCTCAAAAAGGATGGTACGGATATACCGTGCCCTGTCCGTAGGCTGTATCCCCATGATATTCTCTATGGCGTTCACGTAACCGTATCCATGTCCGAATGAGCATATGCCGCATATCCTTTCCGCTACATATACCATCTCACCGAAATCCTTCTTGGTCACAAGGCTTTCCAGTCCTCTGTGGACAAATCCGATAGACGGGACGGCTTCAACTACCTTCTCGTCCTCTACCACCAGATCTATATGGATGGGTTCCGGAAGGACCGGATGCTGCGGCCCGAACGGTATAACGCTTCTGTTTCCTGCCATATTATTCCGCTCCCATTCTGTTCATCTTCGCTCATGCCAACGGAGCTTCTACCGCAGTACGATAGAGTCCGCCCTTATAGTCATGATTCATGCCGTCTATACTGATACCGAAAAGATCGTGCATCTCGTTCTCATAAAGATACGCTCCTTCGAATATATCCGTGATGCTTGGAATATGCGTTCCGGGTTCTATGGAGATCTTTACGTGCCTGACCTCATATCCCTTCCCGAAGGTATACAGGATCTCGTATTTCTCACCTATCTTGGTCGCACAGATCTGAAGCATACGGCTCCCGTCTGTTTTTATCTCTTTCATTTTATTGAGCAACGTATCAAGCTCTATCTCTTCCAGATTTTCAAGCATCCGCTGTCTCCCGTTTCTTCCTGTATTCCTCGGATGTCAGACTTCTGTAGCCCTCTTTCTTCATCCTTGCCTTTTTGTCATCAAGTATAGCCAGTGCCTTTATCACGCCGTCGATCAGGGCCTCAGGTCTGACTGCACATCCCGGTACATAGACATCTACCGGTATGACAGTATCAGTCCCACCGAGTATATTGTAACAGTCCTTGAATATGCCTCCGTCGCAGGCGCAGATACCACATGCCAGCACCACTTTGGGATCAGGCATCTGATCATATATCTGACGCACCACATCCTGATTCTGTGCATTGATTCCACCTGTACACAGAAAGATATCCGCATGCTTCGGATTTCCGGTATTGATTATACCAAATCTTTCCACATCAAATCTCGGTGTGGTGGCGGCAAGCACCTCTATGTCACAGCCGTTACAGCTGCTGCCGTCATAATGCAATAACCATGGGCTTCTGGATATTTTCATCAATATCTCCTGTCAGTATTTCAATCCTATATCAGCGTCAGTAGCAGCAGGTTCGTTCCGCCTGCAAAGAACGTGACTATCCATGCCAGCTTCAGCAGCACCTCCCATTTCACTCTCGGGAAGATATTGTCGGTAAATGACATGACAAACATCACTGCCGATACGGCAATGATCGCATATACCGGACTCAGCGGATCCGACGTGATAAAGAAAAGACCTATCATGCCGAGCATGAGTACCTCTTCATATAATTCAGCCAGTTCTGACAGTCCGTAAATCCTGCCCGACAGATCTCCGGTGAGACCTTTGATTATCTCCTGATGGGCATGATGTGATGTTGCGATATCAAAGGGTGACTTTCTGAGCTTTACGATCAGTATGAAACAGAACCCAATGAAGAATCCCGGCATCTTCAGAACAAGCGGTATATCCGTCTTTATTATCTGTGCCACTCCAAAGGAGCCTGTAGACATATAGAATCCGACAGCCGTCAACAGTATCATCGGCTCATACGCCATCATCTGAAGGAGCTCGCGCTGAGCACCTATCTCCGAATATGCCGCGTTCACACTGTATGCTGCAAGTATCAGGAATACTTCCGCCATGGTGAGCGAAAAGAACACCAGCAGCAGATCTCCTCCGCCGAAGAATACTGCTCCGCTGAACACCGCAAAAAAGCAGTGGGCTACTACCAGTACCTTCTGGATATCGTTCACAGTGGTGGATTCCTTGGAAAAGAGTTTCATAAGATCCCACCATGCCTGCATCAGTCCCGGTCCCTTTCGTCCCTGCATCCTTGCAGTGACTATACGGTCCACTCCGGAAAAGATGGAGGCTGCAAAGGGAGCACATATCAGATAAGCTGCTATTGCGATAATACTGTATACGTTCATCATAAGAACAGCCCCCGTATGGCACAGTTACTCATTATCAGTATGATAAAAGCCGCCGAAACGGCAAGGCACGGTATGAGTATCTTCTTTTCACCGAAAAGATCCTGCATATACCAGTTGGACAGATGCTGCATCTGCCGGTTTCCTTCGCTGTCATAAAAGCTTCTGTCGTCTCCTGTATTGAAACCGGACATGTAAGACAGCACACGTCTGTCCTGTATCCTGTTGACTATGACCATGATCACAGGCAGGAGACAGATGCAGATTATCATGATAGCCATGATAATGAAGTCGCCCTCCGTGATCGAAGCAGAAAAAACATCTTTACTGTGTCCCGGCATCCAGTCATTCAGATAAGGGATCAATATCCGGCTGCTTATGAGCGGATACAGGAAGCACAGAGCCACTGTCATAATAGTCAGAGGGTAGATCGCTGCCCATTCTGTCTTTCTTACCCGGTCCTCCTGTCTTTCAGAGTCCTTTGATACGCAGAATATCTTGCCAAGCCATTTCACCCAGTAAAACAAAGTAGATGCCGATCCGAAGCACAGAAACATGATCAGATATACATTTCCCGAGTCGATGAATCCTCTGAGCGCTGCCCATTTTGCCACGCACATTCCGAGCGGAACGACAGACATTCCGAATATTCCCACTGTCATGACAAAGGCAAGCTTCGGTACTCTCACTATCATCCCGTGCATATCTTCCACATCCCTGCTGCCGGTGGAGTTTTCATATGCTCCTACAGCCATGAACATCACGGATTTCGTTACTGCGTGGAATATAAGGAGCATGATGCCGGCCCACATTGCCGACTTCACTCCGCAGCCGGCCGCCGCTGCGATCAGTCCGAGATTTGATATAGTCGAATAAGCCAGCACCTTCTTGCCGTCAGATACTGTAATGGCAAGAAGAGATGCCGCAAAAAATGTAAAGCCGCCTGTCGCCGTGACCATGGTCCCCGGAAGAGATCCATGCAGAAGCGGAGAAAGACGTATCAGAAGATAAACACCTGCCTTTACCATTGTTGCGGAATGGAGCAGGGCCGAAGTAGGCGTGGGTGCCACCATCGCTCCAAGCAGCCATCTGGAAAACGGCATCTGTGCCGACTTGGTCAAAGCAGCAAATGCAAGCATTGAGACCGGGAAGATGACAAGTCCCGGTATCTCCGAAAAACGCAGCAGCTCTGACAGATTGTATATATTGGCCACAAGCACACAAAAAAGGATAGCTGCCATAAAGCCGCAGCCACCCAAAAGGTTCATCCAAAGTGCTCTGAAAGAATTGGTGACAGCTTCACCTGTTCGCGAATATCCGATAAGAAGGAATGAACAGACAGAAGTGATCTCCCAGAAAAAATACATCCATGAAAGATTATCGCTTCCTATAAGTCCCATCATGGCGCCCAGGAAAACGAACAGCATTGCGAGGAAATAGCCCGACCTGTCCGTCACATCATCATGATGAACATGATAATCCCTGATATATCCGACTGCATATATACATATCAGCGATCCGACTATGCCAACGATCAATACCATGATCATGGTAAGCACATCTATACGGATATGCGGCTTCATGCTCTCACCGATACCCGTTAGATCAAGCCACAGCATGGGAAGCGTTCCTGCTGCTGAAAGGAGTAATATATAGTATTTTCTGAATCTTATAGCCTGTGAAAAAACAAGTATCATCAACAGTGCTTCGCATACAGCGATCACCTTATCCGTTGATGCGGTGTGTGTCAGATATGCAGATTCTCCCGGGAAATCACCGTGTATGACGTAGGATAGCGAAAACAAAACGGCCACAGCCATCTCTGCCAGTGCTCCCACAGTTACAACGACCGTCCGCAGAATGGAATCCTTTTTCAAAAGCATCAGGAGGACTGCCACCGCAAACGGAAATATTATCAGAAATCCCAATTCAGACATACATCAAATATAGCACCAAATCCATACTGCTACAACCTTATAGGAGCCCAGAAACATACTTCATAAGCCGTTCGCCCCATATCAAGAGTACATTTATCTATCAGCTCATATCCCGATCGCATGAGAAGCTCTTCATCTGCTATCGTCTCATACCCGGGTACTGCAGTCACAAGACTGTACTCCTGAAGCCCAACCTTCTTCCTCATCTCATCGCGATAAGCCAGATGTTTTTCCATAAGAGCTCCCGCATACGGGAAAAGAAGCCTGTATATATCCGAATGCATATACTCTTCATAGAACGCTTCATTTATCGCCATCTCATGCCCGTTGTCATATAAATATCTGTCATTTAACAGTGCATTATAGCCTAGCGGTGCCACATAAAGGATATCTCCTTCTTCCGCGTATCTGTCGCAGTACTCGTATACCCTATCCCATCCGTTTTCTGCCGCCTCGTCTTTCACATACACAGGAAGACGTTCATCACAGCGATACATCGTAAACATTATCATAAGGATGAAAAGTATGTTGTATGCTATGCTGATCTTTCGATCCGGTATTTCTGTCATGCATATCTTTTCCATAAAGATAAACGAATAGATAACTACAGACGGCATCAGAAGCTGCAGATAATAAGAAAGCCAGGCCCCGTCATTCTGTCCCAGATACAGGAGTGCCAAAGCTGCAATACCCGAATGGATAACAAACAATCTGCTGCCATCAAAAGTCGGTCTCTTTGTCTGAAATGCCCTCACGACTCCCGCGGCCATACCCAGAAAAACAAAAATGAAAATGCCTGCAAGGCTCCTGATCTGCTGCCATTCAAACATCCACCCTGACGGAGGTTCCGAATAGTCTGTCGCTGCAGCAGCCGTACTCACCAGAGACAAAACGGGGGCAGCTGCACCTGTTGACTGGCCTGATACCCCATGAACCACAAGAAGGGAATATGTGAAATACAGCGGACACCAGATCTGCATGGCTGCAACAGAACCTGCCAAAAGCAATATGCCTGACACCGACAGTCTAAGACATGCCTTCTTATCTGTCAGAAGTTTATATATAAAAAGGCTTAGTGCAATGACGACCATGTATTGCTTGGTATAGAAAAGTGCGACCGCGATCGCTGCTTCAATATACTCCCTGCCTTTAATGCTCTTTCTCGTCTCGATAAAGAAGATCAGGACCAGCAGTGTAACCCCGAGTGTGTCAGGTACCGCATTGATATACCCATATCTCCACGTGCAGTTAACAGTGAACAGAAAGGCACAAAGAGACGGCAGCCAGGTCTGTGAATTCTCTCTTACTATCACCGCCGCCATTATGCCTGCCGCGGCTACACAGACAAGTGCAACAACATAATGCAATACAACAATGTCTGCAAACGGTACAATAAAATATACCCCGGCTACCAGAACCGAAAACAGCGGACCGTATTGAAACACCAGTCTCGGATGATCCTCCGTCAGCCCTTTCAGCGAGTATGGATTGATCCCCTTTATTATGCTCATGGTCAGATCGACATTTGCGGCTTCTCTGTACTCGTTGGGGATATGTATGCCATGTATCATGGATATGATTATCCTGACTACAAAAAAAACGATATACAGTAATACCGCAGCGGCAAGAGCATTAAAAATAAGCCGGCGGCCATGGCCACCGGCTGTATTAAAGTTTCTGTGATATAAGTTTTCCTTAGATCTCAAAACGGCCCTCTGTGCCGTCGTCTGTTACGAAGTATACTGCGCTCTCCTCAGGCTTGAAGTAATAAGTAACCTTCTTTACATCGGAGATATTGCGAGAGTAATCATATGTCCAGACATCGGTGAATGTCTTATCAAAGAGCTCCTTTGTAAGATCACGTCCGTTAAACTGTACAGTAAGAGTAGCCTTGACTGCTGATGAAGCTGCCTTCTTTGCTGCGGGCTTCTTAGCTGCACTTGTCTTCTTTGCTGCAGGCTTCTTAGCTGCTGTCTTCTTAGCAGGTGCTGCCTTCTTTGCTGCAGTTGTTGTCTTCTTTGCAGGTGCTGCTTTCTTTGCTGCAGTCGTTGTCTTCTTAGCAGGTGCTGCTTTCTTTGCTACAGTTGTTGTCTTCTTTGCAGGTGCTGCTTTCTTTGCTGCAGTCGTTGTCTTCTTAGCAGGTGCTGCTTTCTTTGCTGCAGTCGTTGTCTTCTTTGCAGTTGTTGCCTTCTTAGCAGGTGCTGCCTTCTTTGCTGCAGGCTTCTTAGCTGCTGCTTTCTTTGCAGGAGCAGCCTTCTTTGCAGGTGCTTCCTTCTTCTCAGCCTCTGCCTTAGCGCTTGCTGCGGCAGCTGCTTCAACCTTCTGCTTAGCCTTAGGCTCCTCGATAGAGTTGATCTTTACAACTCCGTCTGCAGGCTTCTCAGATGCTACGGAAGCGACTGCTCTCTTGATTATTGCCATTGTGTTCTCCCTTCAAAAACAAAAAATAAAATTCTTTATTCAATGGTGAGTGTAGTCCAAAGATACTATAATGTCAACATTTTCTGCGTTTTTTAGTTTTTGCGCAAGCTGTATGGATGCAGTATTATCGGGTGATGTGACCACATATACCCTTGATGCGTCCAGTATCTGTCGGGCATAGCGGCATATCTCCGTGCAGGCTTCCAGCGCGTAACCGCGGCGTCTGTAGGGTTTTGCGATATCGTATCCGAGCTCCAATCCGTCCTTCATCGACGAATTAAAAAGACCTGCTTTTCCTATGATCTTTTTTTCTTCTTTTGATTCCAATGCCCATATCCCGTATCCGAACAGCCGGTACTGATAGTCTATATATTCTCTGATATATCCGTTGTCTTTCCATCTTCCCTCAAAGACATCCAGGTCATCATCTTCTTTGAACTCTCTGATGACAAGCCGGTCCGTCCTGGCGATCACCCATGGCCTGCGCAGTTTTCTCATAAGCATTCTTTCACAGAAATCCGAGGTGATCTCGAAAAATCCTTCTATGATACACTGGCTTCCTTTTGCATCTATCATATATGTAACAAAAGCAGCATCACTTTTTTCAGCGATGCTGCAAGTTTCTTTCTCTCCGCAAATGTACAATACATGTTCCGGTTTTTCCCGTCCGGCTTCTTCAACTCTTCTGGTGAATACATCTGCTGCTGCAAGTTCTCGCAGGAGTCCGTCAAAATCCTCAGCCAGACTTACCGTCCGGTCATATACTACTTCCTTGAGATACTTCAAATCTTTTCCGGTTCCGGATAGGATACTCCGAAAGTCTCCACCGTCAGCGTACGGATCCTCTGATCAGTCGTCGGTCTGTCACTGTAGTCGGTCTCTGTTTCCGCAATGGCATTTACCACATCCATTCCTTCCGTCACTTTTCCGAAAGCAGCATACTCTCCGTCAAGATGAGGTGAATCCTTATGCATGACAAAAAACTGTGAACCTGCACTGTCAGGGATCATCGTCCTTGCCATTGAGAGTACACCCGCCGTATGTCTCAGATCATTTTTAAAACCGTTACTTCTGAACTCTCCCTTTATAGAGTAACCCGGTCCGCCCATACCGGTCCCTTCCGGATCTCCTCCCTGTATCATGAATCCCTTTATGACTCTGTGAAAAATAATCCCGTCATAGTAATGAGAGTTTATCAGAGATATGAAGTTATTTACGGTATTAGGAGCTATATCTGGATAAAGCTCTGCCTTAAACACTCCCCCATCCTCCATGGTAAATGTAACTACGGGGTTTTTCTTTTCTTCAGCCATTTTTTGTCCTCCTGCCGTATCGCACGTTCAGATTTTGTTCAGAATTCATTTAAAAAACATTTAAGTGTTCAATATTATTTATTCACTTTCAATGATTATACTTGGTATTGTAAAAGAAATAAATATATCAACTGACAGATTCGTTATTACAAAACTTTTTCATAAAAATGCCCGACATCCTTTGGATGTCGGGCTCCTCCCTTTTTATAGGGCTTTTTATGCTTTGTTATCTGATCCAAGTACGTCTATGATCTTATGGCGTACGATCTCTTTTACATACTTACGACCATCGCCGAGATACTGACGGGGATCAAAATGATCAGGATGAGCCTCAAAGTGCTCACGGATACCTGCTGTCATACCGAGACGAAGATCGGAATCTATATTGATCTTGCAGACAGCACCCTTTGCTGCTTCGCGCAGCTGATCCTCAGGTATACCTATAGCATCCTTAAGTGCTCCGCCATGCTCGTTTATGATCTTTACATACTCCTGAGGAACAGAAGATGATCCGTGGAGCACGATAGGGAATCCGGGAAGCCTCTTTGATACCTCCTCAAGGATGTCCAGACGAAGCTTGGGATTTGTGCCGGGCTTGAACTTATATGCACCGTGGCTTGTTCCTATTGCAATTGCAAGTGAATCAACACCTGTTCTCTTAACGAACTCTTCAACCTGATCCGGATCCGTATACATAGCCTTATCGTCTGCTACGTTAACATCATCCTCAACGCCTGCCAGTGTGCCAAGCTCTGCCTCTACGACTGCGCCCTTATCATGAGCATAATCAGCAACCTTCTTGGAGATCTCGATATTCTCTTCGAAAGGCTTTGAAGAGCAGTCGATCATGACGGATGTGAAGCCTCCGTCCACACAGTCCTTACAGATATCAAAGTCTGCGCCGTGATCCAGATGCATAACGATCGGAATATCCGTTGTAGCAACAGCTGCTTCCACAAGCTTCATAAGATAAGCCTGTGATGCATACTTGCGGGCACCTGCTGATGCCTGCAGGATAACGGGGCTCTTCAGCTCGTTTGCAGCCTCTGCGATAGCCTGGACTATCTCCATGTTGTTGACGTTGAATGCACCGATGGCATATCCACCGTCATAGGCTTTTTTGAACATTTCAGTACTAGTAACTAATCCCATATCCTCTCTCCTTTTATTTTATAGAATAGTGCGTTTATTGTCGCCGAGATATTATATCATATACTTTGGCAGGTGTACAAAAAAACAAAGGGAA